>ONMP01000186.1 GCA_900318935.1 uncultured Actinomycetes bacterium | reverse complement strand
CATCTGCACGGCAACCTGTGCGGAGTGGAAGAAGGCCAAGCGCTACCTCGACAGGCATCCCGACGACTTGGCCGTGGCGAACCTCTCGCTCGCGCAGCGCGGACGCCCGTGCTTCTTTTCACATGTAGGTCTGGGGCCAGGCGTGTGCGTGGGAGCCATCGACACGGCCGACTACGCAAAGAACGTGCGTCAGGTGGAGCAGTTCCTTAGCGGCAGGCGCCGCGGCGTGGTGGACGAGCTCACCGCACAGATGCGCGAGGCCGCGTCGGAGCTCGAATTCGAGAAGGCCGGTCGCATCAAGCAGCGCCTTGAGGTGCTGACAGGCTTGGAGGACCGCCAGCAGGTGGTGTTCTCGTCCAACGTGAGCATGGACGCGATAGGGGTCTATCGCGAGGAGACGATCTCTGCGGCTTGCGTCTTCGTCGTGCGTGAGGGCATTACCATCCGTAGCACCGAGTTCATACTCAACAAAGGCAACGATGTGAGCGAAGAGGAGCTAATCGAAGGCTTCCTCAAGCGCTACTACGACGAGACGGCTGACGTGCCGGCCGAGGTGGACGTGGGCGTGGAGCTTGCCGATGCCGACCTGCTCAGCGAGTGGCTTGCGGCAAAGCGCGGCCGTGCGTGCGTCGTGCGCCGTCCCATCCGAGGCGACAAGCGGCATCTGCTCGAAATGGCCTCGCAGAATGCCCACTTTGCGCTCAACCGCTACATGGTGCGCACGGGCTACGCTGATGACCGTACGAACCAGGCGCTCATGCAGCTTGAGAGCGCCTTGGCCCTCGACGGTCCGCCCTTGCGCATCGAGTGCTTCGACATCTCTACCCTCCACGGCCGAGTTGGATGAGGCCAACGACTTCCTCTCGATGAGCGAAGTGTTGGGTCGTAGGTACTCGCCCGAGCGCATGGAAGACGAGCGCTTCGGCAAGCGTCCCGACCTGCTCGTGGTGGACGGAGGCAAGCCGCAGCTCACGGCTGCCATCGAGCAGCTCGAGGAGTTGGGCTTGGACATTCCCGTCTGTGGCCTCGCAAAGTCCGACGAGGAGGTCTTTGTGCCATGGGACGAGACGCCCATCGTGCTGCCGTCAGGGTCGGCCTCGCTCTACCTCATCAAGCAGGTGCGCGACGAGAGCCACCGCTTTGCTATCACCTTCCATCGCGAGTTGCGTGACAAGGCCATGACCGTGAGCGTGCTCGACGAGATTCCGGGTGTCGGTCCCAAGCGCAAGCGCGCCATCATGCGCCACTTCGGCTCGCTCAAGCGCCTTCGCGCCGCGAGCCCCGAGGAGATTGCCGAGGTCAAGGGCGTGCCCGCGAGCGTGGCCACGGACATATGGAGGGAGCTGCGCGCCTGGGACGAGGAGCGCGCCTCCGTCGCAGCGAAGGCCTAGGGGCGCGTTCCCCATAAAGAAGCCCGCGCACCGGAGCCGGGCCCTCGGTGCGCGGGCTGACCACGATCCCGCTGTGGGAAAGTAGTCAAAAGTGACCACGATCCCACAGCGGGATCGTGGTCAAGATTAGCCTAGACTTCGATTGCCTCCTCGGGGCTGTCCTCGCTGATCGGCTCTCCCGAATCGACCTCGGCCTGGGCGTCCGTGATTGGGTCGGATGGATCGGACGAATCGAACTCCTCGCCTGGCTCTTCGTCGCCCGGCGCGTCCGTGATCTCGAACTCGAGCTCCTTGGACCCGGTGTAGTTGCCGATGCCGGTCACGATGAGCTTGGCCGTGCCCGGCTCGGTGTTGTCAGCGTACGAGAGCGTGTAGTCGACGTTCTCCGTGAGCGTGGCGTCGCCCAGCGTGACCGCCGGTTTCGGCTCGATGGCCTCGCCCGTGTGCGCCTGCGGCCCGACCGCCGCTATCGAGACGAGCTCGGAGAGGTCCTTTGGCGCGATGGTGAACGTCACGCTCTTCGTTCCCTTGAAGTTACCCTTGCCCGTGATGGTGATGGTGGCCGTGCCGGCGTTGACGTTGTCCGCGTACGAGAGGTCGTAGTCCGTGCCCCTGACGAGGGCGATGCCCTTCCGCGAGATCTCCGGCTCAGGAGCGATCTCTGTGCCCGCGTATTCCTGGTCCGGGATGGCGGCTATGGTCGCTCCGGCCACGTCTGCCGCGTTGATGGCGAACGTGGCGCGCTTCGTCCCCCTGAAGTTGCCCTTGCCCGTGACGACGACGGTACCCGTCCCGACGTTGACGTTGTCCTCGTACGAGAGGTCGTAGTCGGTGCCCTTCTTGAGCACCTTGTCGTTGAACCTGATCGTGGGCGTCGGCGTGATCGCGGTGCCGGTGAAGGTCCTCGGCACCATGGTCGCGACGGTCAGGTTGGCGACGTGCTTCGCGTTGATCTTGAAGGTGGCCGTCTTCGTCCCGGTGTAGCTGCCCTTGCCCGTGAAGGTGAGGGTGCCCGTGCCGGCCCTGACGTTGTTCTTGTAGGCGATCGTGTAGTCGGTGCCCCTCTTGAGCGTGCGGCTGCCGAGCCTGACGGTGGGCGTCGGCTTGATGGCCGAGCCCGTGTAGGTCCTGTCGGCGATGCTCGCGACGGTTGCCTTGGAGAGGCCGGCCCTCACGATCTTGAACGTGACCTTCTTGGTCCCTGTGTAGCTGCCCTTGCCGGTGACGGTGACGGTGGCCGTGCCCACCTTGGTGTTGTTCGCGTACGAGAGGGTGTAGTCGGTGCCCCTCGTGAGCGTGCGGCTCCCGAGCCTGACGGTGGGCGTCGGCTTGATGGCGGAGCCGGTGTAGCTGCGGTTGCTGATGCTCGCGACGGTTGCCTTGGAGACGTTGGCCCTCACGATCTTGAACGTGACCTTCTTGGTCCCGGTGTAGCTGCCCTTGCCGGTGACGGTGACGGTGGCAGAGCCCACCTTGGTGTTGTTCGCGTACGAGAGGGTGTAGTCGGTGCCCCTCTTGAGCGTAGTGCCGCCGAGCCTGACGGTGGGCGTCGGCTTGATGGCCGAGCCCGTGTAGCTGCGGTTGCTGATGCTCGCGACGGTGGCCGAGCTCAGGCTGCACTTGAGGAGCTTCGCCGCGGCGTCCCAGCCTGCGGTGCCTGCCTTCAGCGTGATGATGGAGCCGTGCCGCACGGCGCAGGCCGCCCCCGACTTCGTCTGGAACTTCGTGCCGGCGCCCGCCCAGTCCTGCGCGGCGAGGGAGCTCGACCTGAACATGCCGACGCCGTCGGCGGTGGCGCCGGTCACGTGGTCGGCCGCCATGTAGTACGTGCCGCCGAGCTTGGCGACGGACGCGCCCTCGTAGTGGAAGAGCGCCCTTCCGTTGACCAGCGTCCAGCTGTTGCCGTCGATGTCGGGCGTGCTGTAGATCTGGTTGGTGAGCCCGCCCTTCTTGATGACCAGGTAGTCGGTGCCGCCGTCCGCGAAGCCCGCGCCGTCGATGTAGTCGGAGCTGCTGCTGGCGTTGTCGGGGATGTTCAGCCGCCTGGCCGTGCCCGCCTGGAAGGTGAGGTCCTGTGGCCAGAGGTACTTGGTGCTCCCGTCCGCCGAGCCCGGCCCCGCAGACAGCCTGCTGACCTTGACGTAGTACGCCTGCATGCGGTCGTTCGTCGGCTGGCCGTGGAAGGCCCCGTAGTACCCCGCCGAGAAGATGATGTACACCGAGCCGTTCTTGCTCACGAACCACTCGGGGGCCACGGTGTCGAAGCCCTTGTTCGAGGCGCTGAAGCCCGAGGGCCAGTTCTCCAGGGAGATGCCGCGCGTCCCGTTGATGAGGCCCTCCCCGTCGGGGTGCGTCCAGTGCACGAGGTCGGTGGAGTAGCTTATCATGGGCCAGAACTTGCCGTCGTAGCGGTTCCAGCCCGAGACGGACCAGAACTTGCCGCCGTAGTACATGATGGACGGGTCCATCTGCCCGTAGTGCGCCTGCCCCTTGCTGTCGTAGTACACGCTCGTGCCGTTGCCGTCGCGCCCCTGGGTGTCGTAGGTGGTGGCCACGCGCGTCATGGTCTTGCCATCGTAGCTCATGTAGAAGCTGTTGGTGAAGTCGCTGTCGCTCGTGAAGAAGGCCCCCAGCAGGATGTCGTTGCCGGCATACGCCGCGCGGGGCGCCAAGATGCCCACAAGCATGATCACCGCCAGGACCCAACCCGCCATTCGTTTCTTCGTCACCTTGGTTCCCTTCTCTTCGTGGATGGATGTTCCCATCAGTATAGCAGCTTTACGAAAGCTTAATTCATGGCGTTGCCGGAAAGCATCTGTTCACTTGTCATGACGGAGCGCACTAGCTTAAAGGTGCCTCCGCCAACTCTGTCCTGTCATGCTATAATCGCACGCATACCAGAATCGTCGGGCAGGGGGAAACGGATGACATCTGACGACGTGTTGTTGAGCAAGCAGGGTGCCAAGCGCACGCTCTTGGTTGTCGAGGACAACGAGATTAACCGCATGATGCTCTGTGCCGTCTTGGAGCAGGATTTTTACATCGTGGAGGCAGAGGATGGCCTCGTGGGCTTAGAAAAGCTTGCAGAACGCTATCAGGACATATCCCTCATCCTTCTCGATGTGTACATGCCGCGCTGCGACGGGTTCGAGTTTCTCCGGCGTAAAGGGGAGGACGAACGTTACAACACGGTGCCCGTAATTGTGACGACTGCTGGTGGTTCCGTGGAGGACGAGATCAGGTGTCTCGAGCTCGGTGCTAACGACTTCGTGGTGAAGCCTTACAACTTCGAGATTATCGAGAATCGTGTCAACAACCTCATTCGTCTGCGTGAGTCTGCCATGCTTGTCAACATGCTCACGTGGGATGCCGACACGGGACTGTACAACAAGGAGTTCTTCTATCGGGCGGTCGTGGATGAGTCTGCGCATAACCCTGGCATAGAGCTTGACTTCGTGATAGCCGACGTTGAGAACGCTCCCTCGCTTAACGACCGCTATGGCGAGGCGCATTACGCGGTTCTGCTTCGTGAGCTTGCAGACCAGATACTTCGCAAGCTGCCAAAGGGTGTCATCGGCGGACGAATCGGCCCCGACAAGCTCGCGTTCGTGGTGCCCCATGAGCAGGTTTGCAATTGGGAAGAGCGTCTCTCCCTCGGACCGGAAAACCTTTCTCCTCAGAACGTGAGCGTAAAGTTTGGCGTGGTCGAGCATATGGACATGTCGTTGTCGGTACCGAAGGTCAGTAGTCTGGCGTCGAGTGCCGCAGCAACCATACGGGGACGCTATGACGTGAGGGTGGCCGTCTTTGACGACGAGCTTCATAACCGACAGCTCTTGGAAGAAACCATTCGGGAGAGCATGGAGTCCGCACTGGGCGATTTGCAGTTCTCGGTTTTTTACCAGCCCAAGCACGATGTGCACACCCATCGCGTGGGCGGAGCCGAGGCGCTCGTGCGTTGGTTCCATCCTACGGTGGGCTTCATCAGCCCTGGGCTGTTCATTCCCATCTTTGAGCGTAATGGCTTCATTACACGGCTTGACATGTACGTGTGGGAGCAAGCCTGCAAGGAGGTGTCGCGGTGTCAGGCGCTTGGGCTTCCCGAAGTGCCCATCTCGGTCAATGCCTCGCGTCTTGACTTCGACTTGCGCGACCTTCCGCAGCGTCTTGCAGCCATAGCTGACAAATATGAGATACCTCATTCGCTGCTACATGTGGAGCTGACCGAAACGGCCTACGCGGATAACCCGCAGCGAGTCGTTGACACGCTTGGCGAACTCAAGAAACTTGGCTTTAGCATCGAGCTGGACGATTTTGGCTCTGGATACTCGTCGCTGGTATCGCTCAACACGCTACCTCTGGATGTGATGAAGCTCGACATGAGCATGGTGCGCAAGGCGACCGAACTCAACGACTTCCGAATCGTGGAGTCGACCATCAACCTTGCTCAGGTGTTGGGGCTTCAGACGGTGGTCGAGGGTGTGGAGACGACCCAAGAGGCGCGACGGGTTATTGAAATCGGATGCGACTACATACAGGGTTACTATTATGCCAAGCCATTGAGCAGGGAAGAGTTTGAGGATTACTTGAGGCGTGACGCCACAGGTGAGTGCGACGAATAGGAGGTCGGAAGATGACCATTCAGGAGCTATACGATCGTATTGGCGGCAACTATGCGGAAATCATCTCCCGCCTGCAGATGGACGCTTTCGTGTCACGTTTCATCACGAAGTTTGCGGATGACAGCTCATGCCATGACACCATCGCCGCGTGGGAGGCGGGTGACGAGCGGGGTACGTTCGAAGCCGCTCACCGAGCCAAGGGTGTCTGTGCCAACCTCTCCCTGACTAAGCTTGCGAATCTCTCGAGCGACATCTGCGAGGCGATGCGTCCTGGTAACGAAGAACTCCGGGCACGGACCGACGTGGATGCGCTCGTGGCGGAGTTACGAGACTCCCATGCCGCCGCTCTCGCTGCCATCGCGGAGTTTACCTCCTAGTAAGAGCCAGTGGGATGGGCGGGGTTCGTGATGCTTGTGTCTCTACCACCTCGCCCTATTCCCATGCATCGGTCACCGATAGGAACTTACATCTTTGAATTTCTTTGGTAACCTGTTGGAAGCATTGGCAACCCTCACCTAAGGGAGGACAGCATGAAGACAGGTTGCGTCGTAATCAAGGACATCAAAAGGCCGGATCGCGAGCTGGTAGATCAGTTCAAGGATGTCGCTGTCGCCAACCTCG
>ONMP01000015.1 GCA_900318935.1 uncultured Actinomycetes bacterium | reverse complement strand
CGTCACCATCCAATACCGCGTCGCGGCCTATGAGGTCGCAAATGGGAAGACGTCGATTGATAAGGCGATTGCCGGGTTTGGGTCGTATAAGCTGTAAGATATTCGCGCTGGTGCGCAAGAATTAAGGTGACAGGTGACAAGTCTTCTGACGTGTCACCTGTCACCTTGTCATGCTTCCTTCTAGAATGAATTTGCTATCCGTGGAGCTCGACAAGGCCGCAGCCGCTTCCGTACGCGTACACCTTGCAAGGGCCTTGCAGCCAGAACTCGGCGCGAGCCTCCTGCTCGGGATAGAGTCGCTTGATGCGCACGAGGTCGTCGCCGACGGCGGCGATGAACAGCAGATGGTCATCCTTGGTCATGGGGTGCGTTACGTGCGCGCGCTGGCAACCCGCTGTCACCTCGACGGTTGCGTCGAGAATGCCGTCGTTCTTCTTTGCTGTGAGCGGTTCGAGTACGTTCCCGCAACAGCTGACCGCAGCCTCGCCCGCTGACCACACGACGTTGTTGCAGTCGGGGCACACGTAGAATGCACTTCGCTTGAGGTTGGCCGACACGTTACGGTTTTCCACGCCGCTCCACCGCTTGAGCGTGGGCAGGACCGCCCCCATGAATGAGACCGCCTCTTCGGCCGTGTATCCGGTGGCCTGCATGAGGTAGGGGACGTTGCGCTCGATGATCTCGTCGAGCCCAGCGCTGGTGAACTCCCCATCTTGGTAGCACCACCCGCAGTAGTCTGGGTTCTCCGTGCCGTCAGCGTTCGTCCCGAAGGGCATGTTTGGCACGTCGAAGGGGGTTCCGCAGCACTGGCAGGCGGGGGCGTCGGGCAGGTCGAGCAGACTGGTCACCGGCACACCGAGCACGCTCGCCAAGAGCTTCCGCATGTCGATGCCCGGCTCGCTCTCGCCGGTCTCCCACCTGCTCACAGCTTGCCGCGTCACGTATACCTTGCTCGCGAGCTGCTCTTGCGTGAGTCCCGCTTTCTTTCGTGCGTTTTGGATTGCCGTGCTGACGCTCATGACGTCTCCTTTCGTTCGTCCTACAAGAACAGCGTAGTGGCGGCGCCAGACGTTGTCACGCAATGGGTAATTGCGTCTCTCGACGGTAGATCTCCTCGTCCTTTGAAGAGAAGACATTGAAAACCACGGAGATTTCCGAGTCGTGCGAATCCAGCCATTCCCGCACGGTGTGTACGGCAATTCTGGCCGCCTCGCGTTGTGGGAATCCGAACACACCGGTGCTGATGCAGCAGAAGGCGATTGAACGCAGGCCTTCGGCCGCAGCAGCCTCCAGGCAGCTTCGGTAGCACGAGGCGAGCTCCACGCGATGACGTGCCGTGGGCAATCCATTCGCGATGGGTCCGACCGTGTGGATGACGCGCCGTGCGGGCAGGTTGTAGGCACCCGTGACCTTGGCTTTGCCTGTGGGTTCCTCGTGGCCCTGCTCGGCCATGAGGCGCGCGCATTCGGCTCGCAGCTGTACGCCTGCGAACGTGTGGATGGCGTTGTCGATGCAGCTGTGCAGCGGTGCCCAGCAACCCAGCATCTGGGAGTTGGCGGCGTTTACGATGGCATCTGCGGCCAGCGTGGTGATGTCGCCACGCCAGAGACGCAGGCGCGGGTCAAGCGACGAAGGTTCGGCCTCGTCTACGTCGTGCACGCCTGCCTCGGCGATGAGCCCCTGCAACAGCTCGTCCTGCATGGCTAGGAACTCTTCACCTATGGGCCAGGGCGGCCGCACGTTCACAAGCGCGCGGAAGCGCAGCCAGAGGTTGTCGGTGATGACAAGTGAGCTGGTGTCCTGGCCGCGCTCCTCTTCCAACGTCGCCACGAGCCGGGCGAGAAGTTCTTCCTTACGCATTGCATCCATCGGTGTCTCCTTCCAGTAGCGCGTCTAGTACGGCGTCGATGTCTGCGTCCACAAGAATCGAGCGATCCACGATCTCGCGTGCCGTCATCACTTGGCCTAGGTTCACGCAAGCATAGGTTGCCTTTGGGTCGTCATACACCAACTGCCAGAACGGATACTTGATGATGCCGGGAGTGTTGCCGCCCACGCCCAGCTCAAGGTAGAGCACGCGACCATCTCGGTGTGAGTGCAGGTAGTCGCGGTAGCGATTGGCGGCTGCGTGCCAGCCCTCGTCCTCCACGAAGGTGTCGTCTGCCCGTAGGTTCATGCTCATGGGCTTGCCGCACACAGGGCACATGGGCACAAGCTCGCTTGGCACCCGCATGTCGCGCTGCTGCTCCACCATAGCCATGACCGTCTCGTAGTTGTCATAGGTCTTGTCGTGGCACGGTACGCTGCACTGCCATAGCCCGTAGTCACCTTGCGTATAAAAGAGCTGCTCCTTTGGGCAGCCCGCCAGCTGGAACTGGTGGTCCACGTTGGTGGTGATTACGAAGAAGTCCCTGCCTTCTACTAGTTGCAGCAGCTTGGCATAGGTGTTCTTTGGTGCCGGCTCGTAGCGATTGCACCAGATGTGGCGGCTCCACCATGCCCACATCTCCTCAGGCGTGGCGAACGGGTAGAAGCCGCCTGAGTACATGTCGCGAATGCCGTACTTGGCGGCGAAGTCGCCGAAGAGTCGCTCGAAGCGTTCGCCGGAGTACGTGAGCCCGGCGGCCGTGGAGAGCCCTGCCCCTGCGCCGATCACGACGGCATCGGCTTGGTCAAGGGCCTCCCTCAGCTGTTTCAGCTGGCTTTCGCAGGTCTCGTTGTTCATATCAGGCTCCTTCCGTGCGTGGTTCGGCTCATGCTATCAGGTACGATACGGTACTATAGGGCTATAAACAAATGCGGTGCCCGGAAAGGAGCGGCTCCGATGAACGCATACGACTTTGACGGCACCATCTATCCGTCGAACTGCACGATCGGCTTTGCGATCTGGTGCATGAACCGTCACCCAAGGCTCTGGTTCACCTTCGCGCCTCGTGCCTTTATGAGCGTGGTCCAGTACAAGTTGGGAAAGATGCAGAGCTATCGCATGCTTCGCGTGTTGTACAGCTACCTCAGGGACATCGGCGACTTCGACGTTCAGATCGAGCGATACTGGGACAGGAACGCACGGAGGATTTCCTCCTGGTATCTCGCGCAAAAGAAGCCAGACGACATCATCATCAGCGCGTCCCCCTCCTGCATCATAGAGCCCATCGCGCGCAGGCTCGGCGTGGAGTTCGTGGCGACCGACTACGACCGGGAGCTTGGGGTCCTTGTGAACAACCTCATGTACGCGCGGGAAAAGTCCCGCTACATCATCGACCACGGCTTTCCGGTGATTGACCACTTTTATTCCGACTCGCTCTCGGATACGCCGCTCGCCCTCTGTGCCGAGAAGGCGCATCTGGTGACCGGTCGGGCGCGTAAGGTGAGAGACTGGCCGAAGCTCGATGAGCTCACAAAGAAGAAGGTCAAGAAAAAGATCAATACCGGTTGGACGATTCATATCGACGACTGAGACTGGCGGTACGTGACAAGGCGACAGGTGCCTTGTCACGTACCGGTGCCTCATTGTTCGGTCGCTGGGGACTCTGCGGTGGCAGGCTCCGTACTGATTGGCTCCTGTGCCGTGGCATCCTCTGCGCTTGAGTACTCTGCGACGGTGGCAGATTCTTGTGTTTCTTCCGCATCGCCTGTGGAGGCGGACTCCGAAACGGTGCTCGATTCCTCCGTCGGGGTTTCAGTCGAGTTCACAGCAGTTTCGGCTTCCCCCTTCGGGGTATTGGTTGGGTTCGTCTCGGCGACAGGCCTCTCGGCTGAGACGGTATCCGAATCAGCCGTTGCGAGAGGCTCCTTGGTTGCGGCGGCAGTGGTAGGTTTTTCTTCTGTGGTGGAAGACGTCGGTTTCTCGGCTGTAGCAGTGGGCGTCTTCGCTGCTTGTGGAAGGGCATCGGAGTCGGACGTGAGTTTGGCAAGCTCTTCCATCAGTTCGATGAGGTCGTTCGGGTTCGTTGAGGTCTTTCCCGCGCCAATGACGGTTGTGTCGCTGCTGACGCTAGAGGGTACCATAGTATTGGAGTCGACGATCTGATAGAGCGGCGAGGAAGACCTCTGCGTCGGATCCAGGGGCGTCGAATAGTCTTTGTCGAAGCCAAACAAGATGGACCCGTTGGGTATCCTGCCGTCGGGTAGGGCTTTCTCGATGCTGGTCATGTAATTAATGAAGTCGACAACAAATTCTATGGACTGACGGTCGCCGGTATATCCCTCCTCGCCGTTCCGCACAGCCGTCTCGCCCAAGATGAACTTTGCAGCAAAATCGTCAGTGCTGCTATAGGCACTCGCGCCGTTGTCGTCAGTAGAGATGTTCCGGATGATCTTATCCAGCGCCTGTCCCTCGTGCATCCACCGAAGAATGCAGTCAAGGCCAGTTCGGATTTTATCAGCGGAGAAGGTTGCCTGACCGCTCTCGTCTACGGACTTTGCCGAGTCGCCCGCGTATGCTTTCTGGTATGCGAGGTCACTCAGGTAGAGCGTCGCAAGATATCCGGATACATAGCGTGCGTTCCATGGCTCAATATCGACCGCACCCTCAGGCGTCTGGATTTGGAGGCCCTCCGCAAAGGGGAGAGGAAAGAAAGCGTATTCCCCATCTGAGGTTTTTGCACTCATGAAATTCGTGATAAGCGTCCTTGCGTCCAGGATGTCTAGCGGTTTCCCGTCCTTCATCCTGAGGAGGTTGAATTGGTCATGGCGGTAGTTGTAGTTGTTTTCCATGCACGAGGCGGTGCCCTCTATGAACCAGAATGGGTAGCGAAGCATCTGGAATAGCTGCAGTTCTTCATCGGTGGCGGTTCCGTTGAACAATCTCAGTGCATCCCCTGGTTCAAGGGCGCCGATCATGCCGGTACGATTGTAGTCACCCATGAACGCGTGAAACATCTCGTGTACGATCGTGTTTTGAAGCGACTCGAAGTCCACGCCGCTGTGAACAAGCGTGTATTTGCCGGTGATGGGGTCGATTACGGGATTCTTGTTGGCGTCCATGAGGACAAGGGATGACGTGTCGACACCAAACATGTAACAGTATTTTGGTTGCCCGTCGAGTTCTCGAATCGAAGACTGAACGTAAGCAAGAGTTTCTGTTGCTGCCTGATGCTCTGTCACCCCGTCCATGTCGCCTTGCTTGTAGTAGATGTACATGCCTATGCTTGTGCCGAGTTCGCTGTTGACGGACGCCTCTGTGAATGCGGGGAACTTATGGAGCAGAAGCTCGATGGCCTGGGGCTGCAGGTAGTTGAGCACGAGGTCGATGAGCCACTCCAGGTCTTCATCGGAAAACGCGTCGCGCGCGGTTTGGGCACAGTAGATTTCCACCAAGGATCGTTCGGCGGGCTTGGTCTCGGCTTCGCCCGTGGGGAAGAGGGCATTTGCCTTTCCGGTCGCTGGGGGGGCCGCGTCAGCAGGAAATGCTATATCGGTAGAAGTTGGCCGCTCGGATTCGGCGTTTTGCGCAAAGAGGTCTCGAAGGGTTGCGGGCAGGATGTAGGTAATGCCGCGCTGGGCGTCGTATACGGAGATGATATCGTTGGTGCCAAAGAGTTCCGTGAGTGAGTCCGAGAGGGTGACCGTGAAATCGCCGCCATCAAGTGCGTATTCCTGTGGGACGAAGAAGGCCAACACGGGCAGGTATTCGTGCCCTTCCTCTGCCGTGGTCACGATGGAGCGATCATCGCTCACCCACAGGGCGGGGATATCCCATGTGACGCCTTCGGCGGTGGTAACGGTTGCGGTGTCGTCGAGCTTTGCTCCGGGTTGGGGCCTGTCAACGTTGTCGATGCGCACGTTGGTGACGGTCATCGCCTGATCAGTCGTGAGGGTATGGTTGTCCAGTCTCACCGAGCGCTGTTCGGCAATAGCTGTGGTGGGCAGCGCGGTGGGTAGCAACAGTGCAATGCTCAAAAACATCGATAGCAGCTGTTTCAGTCTTTGTGTCACGGGATTCTCCTTTACTGTCTACGGTTGGCCACGATCCCACAGCGGGTTCGTGGTCACTTTTCCTTTGCGATTTGTTCTAGGGCCTGCGCGACCGAATCGTCCTCCGCAGGCCCGATGTGCCACCGGGCTGCGGCCGAGGCGGCGGGAGTCGCACCTGCTACGACTACCGAGTGCTCGACGGACAAGAGAATCCCGAGCGCATCGAGGAGCATTGGCAGCGCGGTGCCCTTGTTGAGGCCTTTTGGCAGCACGTCGCACCACTGCGGCGCGGGCTGCGCATAGTCGAAGCAGGGGCAGACCTCGCGGGCACGCTTCAAAAAGTCGTCGAGTGTCTGCTGGTCGCGATTGCATGCTATGGTGGCGCCTATGATTTGGGTGTCGGGGACCTTCGGTATCGCGACACCGTTGAAGCCGAACGTTCCCTTCCACGGGGCGATCTCCTCTTCCGTGGCGCCGATGCAGTAGACGAGGTCGGCTGGCTCGACTTCAAGGGGATATACGTTCACAAAGGTCTGGGGATACTCGCGTGCCAGCTCTGCTAGACGAGACAAGGACTCGTTGCTAAGCAAGGTCAGTCGTGCTAGCTCGCCGTCGACCATGATCTTCTTCCCGTTGGACAGGATGCCCGTGTCAAACGGCCACGCCTGCCCGCGAAACTGACCGAGCAGTTCCGGTACGTCACGCCCCGTCGCCAGGCCGAACCGCACGCCCGCGTCCTGCACGGCCTTGATGGCGGCAAGCGTGCGTTGGGTGACGGTCCCCTGTCCTAAGGGTATGAGCGTTCCGTCCACATCCGACAATACGAGCTTAATCATGGGGGTACTCCTCGGGTTTTCTCGAATGACCACGATCCCACAGTGGGATTGTAACCAATTTTGACCACGATCCCGCTGTGGGATCGTGGTCAAAAGCGTGATATGATGTGTTTGGATTTAGGAGGTTGCCATGAAGAAGACACTCGTGATAATGCGGCATGGCAAAGCGATGCCGCCCGCGCAAGGTGAGAGCGATGCGGACAGGAGCCTGACCGGGGCTGGCATCTCGGCGCTGAGCGAACGGCTGCCTCACATGCTCCGACTTCTCGAGACCGAGAATGAAGACGTGCAGATTTGGACGAGTCCGGCGAAACGCGCTCGTCAGACCGCCAAGCTACTCAGGAAGGCGCTGCGAAAGAGACGCGTTGCGGCAAAGAAGATCGAGCCGCACGACTGCCTCTGGGAGCAGGACATTGACGGCTTCCTCAACGACTTGAGGGTTAGCAAGGCTGGGCTCATCTTCGTCATCGGCCACGTGCCCTTTGCGGAGGAGGTCGTCGAAGCGCTTGCCGGGCAGTCGCCGTCATTCTCGACTGGTGCTCTCTGTTGCCTAGATGTGTCGCTGGCCGACGAGGAAGAGAACCCTGACGCACCAGCGAGGGGAGATGCTCGGCTCCTATGGTTCGCCCAAGGACCAGTCTCCGCGGATTGGAACACACTCATACAGCTCCAGGCGACGTGTACTGAGATCGCGGAGAAGATCGAGGATCGACGCAAGGCTTTCTTTGCCACTCCGGAGGACATCGAGACGATTCATCGCTTCCGGACGAACACCCGGACCCTGCGCAGTCTCATCGCATTCATCAAGCCGTGGCAGAACGCGGAGCAAAACGCGGAGACCCAGACCATCCTCAGGGATGTCGTCAGGTACACCTCGCGTCTTCGCGAGCTGGATGTACTCGTGGAGCAGGTGCGCGCCGACCAAGACGCCTCTCCCAAGCTGGTGACGTTCTGCGAGAAAGAGGCTGCCAAAGAGCGAGCCAAGGTGCTCAAGGTTCTTTCGTCAAAGAAGGTCTCGAAGCTCTTTGCACGGGCCATGTCATCGGTGAAGGACATCGCATGGAAGAAGCGCTTCGTGAAGCATGGGCTGCCGCAGAGCGTGGTACGTGCGAGGTTCGACGCCATGATCGAATCGGTCAGTGCTGACCTTGACGCTTTGGACCTCAGCGATGCAGAACGCACGCACGACGTGCGCAAACGTGCGAAGCGTGCCCGCTATGTCGCGGAGCACAGCAATGGCATTCTTGGGGCAGATGCGGTGGAAATCGCCGAGGGCATGAATGCTCATCAGGACAGCCTCGGCGAGGTGTGCGACGCGCGAG
This sequence comes from uncultured Actinomycetes bacterium, assembly GCA_900318935.1. GTDB lineage: Bacteria > Actinomycetota > Coriobacteriia > Coriobacteriales > Atopobiaceae > RUG440. Next base: position 26,200 of record ONMP01000015.1, on the reverse strand, counting down.
CCAACATCAGGCTGATTGACGAGTTCTTGTTGCAGGATCCTCCGAAGGCTGGCGCGCGCGATCTTGCGCGCATCCGGGCACAGAACGTTGACTTCTTGCGGGATGTCCTCAAGGCTGGCGAAGCGACGGAGTAGCGCGAGCGCAAAAAATGCCAGGATCGCAGAGATCGGATTTGCTTGGACGTGCCCGCTCGTGTGCGTCCAACCGGATTGTCTGCGGTCCTGGCAAGGGAAAGGGAAGGCGGAGTTTGTTAGCGCTATTCAGTTGATTGCACGGTCGATTGCATGCTTTCGAGCATGGCGTTTACGTTGCGTCGGCCATGGTCTATGCCCGTGCGAAGCACCATGGCGACTAGGAAGGCCACGACACCTAGGCCGATTCCGAGCACCTGTGCCCATAGGCCGCCATTCTCGGCAAAACCCCAGTATCCCAGCAATACCGCTCCCGCAAGAATCGCATACGCAAGCCTCAGCCAAACTTGAAGGCGTTGTATAGCCAATGTCTGTGCGCGCGCCTCAGCAACCAAGGGGTTGTTTGTCGGCTCCCACTTACGCCTGTATACAACCAATACGCCGACGAGGGCGACGATTACCAGAAGGCCCATTACAACGGTGGGGGACATCTTGCGCTTGGTCATGAGCCACCAGCAGAACCACACGAACACGAAGTTCAGCAGCTTGGGATAGATGGAGTCAAGCGTGTCCTGCAGCACGAGGCTGGAGTCGGCTGAGAAGGGTACCACAAGAGCCGTGGTGATGTTGATCCACGTTGCGGAGACGGCGCCGATAACCATGGTTCCCACCATGACGATGGAGGAACGCAGGGCTGCGGACTGTGGGCCGACGAGAGCCTCGACGGCCGAGCCACCGAGCTCATAGCCCTGGTCAAAGGCGAACTTCATGCCAAAGTACATAGCGACGTTCCACACCACGATGTAGAACAGCGGGCCAAGCACGTTGCCGCCGGTCGACAGGCCGAGGGCGATGCCGAGGAGGATGGGTATGAAGGTGCCGACGATGATGGAGTCGCCCAAGCCGGCAAGCGGGCCCATGAGGCCGGCGCGGATGCCGTTGATGGTGTCGTCATCGAGCGGCTCGCCGTTCGCGCGTGCCTCTTCGAGACCTACCGTAAGGCCTACGACCATCGTGCCGATTTGCGGCTCGGTGTTGAAGAACGTGCGATACGTGGAGAGAGCCTGAACCTTTTCCACGTCCGTATCGTAGAGCTCGTCCACGACGGGGAGCATGGCGGCGAGGTAGCCGAACGTCTGCATGTGCTCCTGGGAGAAGCAGGTCAGGTTGCCGTAAATCCAGCGGAGGAATGCGCTGTTGCGTGCCTTTTGGGAGACTTTTTTGAGATCAGCCATTATATGTCCTCCTCTTCCTCATCATCGAACGATGCCGCTCCAGCTGCTGCAACTGCAGGACGGGCGGTCTTGAGCTGCTCTACCTTGAAGTTGATAAGGGCGAAGAACACGGCGATAAGTGCCGAGGCGATAAGGTTGCAGCCCATGACGGCGGCAAGCGTAAAGCCAAAGCCAAAGGTCACCCAGTCGAGAGGCTTCTGCACGACCTGCTTGCACAGGATGGCGACACCGACGGCGGGAAGCAGCGAACCAACGGTAAAGAGTGTCTTCATGGCGATGCCGTCCATGGGGAGGTATTCCTTCATGAGGCCTACCATGGACTCGCCAGCCATGCAAATGATGACGGTGGGGATGAAGGAGAATGCGATGTGGCTGATCCAGGGCAGAATGAAGTCGACCATGGGGATGGTCTTCTTGATGCTATCCCATTTGCCGGAGTCCATGGCCTTCCAGCCGATGCCCTGCCATACGAGGTTGAGCGTGGCGGTGCCATAGAACAGGACGGTGCCGAGCGTGCCGACGGCTGCGCCGAGGGAGGCGGCCAGACCAGAAGCTGCCTCAGAGGAGGGATCGAGTCCCTGGGCACGGATGGCGAGGATCGCAAGGGGGATGCCGATATAGGTCACGGCACGAACGTCAGCGGAAACAGTTCCGCCAGGCGTGACAAGCGCGATGTACACGAGCTGAATGGAGGCGCCCACGATGATGCCGGTTTGGATGTCGCCAAGGATGAGACCGACAATGAGGCCGCCTACCAAGGGACGACCAAGCGTATAGTTGCCGATCGTAGTGCCGCCCATGCCGGGCAGTGATGCTAAGCAGGCAAAAAGGCCCAAGAGGACAGCCTGCACAATGCCAATTCCCATGCTTCCTCCTACTTAACGTTAAACTGTCCGCGGAACTTGGGCCACTCGCCGATGGAGGCTTCCTTGATGAGGGCGAACTCGACCGTGTAGCCAGCCTTGGTCATGTCTTCGAAGGCCTGTGCTTCCTCGGCCGTAATCGACTGGTTGTTGCCGAGCTTCACGGTGTCGGGGCGGTCGTTGCAGGGGCCAACGATGACGCGCTTGACATCGGAGGGAACAAAGCCGAAGTCCACGAGGATGTGCTTCATGTCGAGCGGGTTCTTGGTGATGAGGAAGTAACGCGTCTTGCTGGCAATTACCTTGTCGGCGCTCTCCTTGAAGTGATCCATGGTCCACACGAAGATCTTTTTGTCCGGGGCGGCACCCTTGTAAGCGGCCTTGAGTACGGGGTTGGAAGCGGCGACGTCGTTGACGGCGATGATGCCGTCGCAAGGATACTCAAGGCTCCAGCGCGTTACCGTCTGGCCGTGAATCATGCGATCGTCGATGCGTACAAAAGAAATCATTTCTACCCTTCCTTATTTGTCGTGCGGTTACAGATCTTCTTCGTCGTCGTCGGCGAAGGACAACTCAACGCGTCGCGCACCCTCGCGAGCCTCGCTAATAACGCTGTCGCAGAGTGCGTCATCGTCGAGCCCGTCATCAATGGCCATGAGCGCGCCGATTGCCATAGGTAGGCTGAGTCCACCAAAGGCAATCGTGTTTGCGAGCAGCCCCTTCTGGGTGAGAGTGTTGAGAGTGTTGGTGAGCGGGGAACCGCCCACAATGTCGCCCAGCACAACAACAGCGTCATCCGCGCTAATGGGGGCGATAACTTCGGTGAGAGCAGCCACGAAGTCGTCAGCAGAAACGCCATCCTCCATGGAATAGCTCAACACGTTCTCTCTCTCGCCCAACAGCATTCGAATGACGCTGTGAACGCCGGGTGCCATGGTTCCATGGCTTACGAGCAGTAGGTACTTCATAGGCAACTCCCCTTCCTCTCCTGCAAGTGGCAGGCTCTTGCCGCACAGCACGGAGGACATAACGGATTTGACCTTCGGACACCATACGGCTTTTTTTACGTAGTTTCATGATAAAAATCCCTCGTACCTGAAAATACCAACCGTGTTACCATTTCTTGCAAATTTGTGTGACTTTGCGAGGTCTGAAGAAGGAAAATAATGACTGAAGAAGAGAATGACTCAACGACCCTCCTGACGACCCAGGAGATAATGGACGCTATTTCGTATGTCAACGAGGGGGGAGAGGAGGACGACCTTGCGCGCATCGTGACGTATTCCAAGCGCATGTACTTCATTGCGGTGAATACGCACATAACGTCGCGCGAGATTTCCGAGCAGTATGAGGGCTTTGCCTCGTTCATCTCGATGGGCGATTTGGAGGGTCTCCTCCGCTTCATTCGTACCAACATGCCCCTTATGGAGTTGAGGACCTCCGACGATCCGCTCCTGCAAGGGCGCACTGCCATCGCGTTCTTGGCAAGTACGTGCGCACAGGCGGCTCGCAATGGTGGTCTTCCCGTGGCTCGCTGCTATGCCATCACTCAGGATTACATCAAGCTCGCCAACGAGTCCGTGAACGAGGAGCTCGTACACTATCTCATGCTGCCCATGATGCTCGAGCTTACCAAGGCAGTAGGGACAGAGGCGCTCGCATATACCCATCCGCTATCACACCACGCCATGACCTACGTGCGCAGTCACCTCAGTGAGCAGCTCGATGGCGATTCGGTTGCCGAGGCGTGTGGCGTGAGTCGCAAGACGCTGTGTACGCGATTCAAACAGGAGACGGGGGAGACATTTGCCTCCTATGTTCGCAGGCTGCGTGTCGAGCGCGCCCGAAGGCTTCTTGACACGACTGACTACGACATATCGCAGATTGCCTACCAGACGGGCTTTTCTTCGCAGAGTCACTTCCAGAACGTGTTCAAGCAGATAGCGGGATACACGCCGCGCGAGTGGCGCATGCGCGAGATAAACGAGATCTGACGCGGGGCATCAACGGACCGCTGTAACGATAATCGTGGCGCGTGAGTAACACAGGTGGCATACACCAGTCGAATCTGCTGATACCATGACGGCAAACCCACCGCTCGAAAGGTTCGACATGGCAATGAAACCGCAGACAAGCATCGTGTTCACCGACGTCGATGGGACGCTCGTGGGAGCCGACCACCACCCTCTGCCTGCAAGTGCGCCTACCCTCCAGCGCGTTGCTCGTCGCATACCCGTTTGCCTGGTTTCGGCGCGTTCACCTGAGGGGCTCTATCCCATCCAGCAGCAGCTCGGCTTCGGCGGTCCGCTCGCCTGCTATTCGGGAGCATACGTGCTTGATGAAGACGGCACCGAGCTTTTGAGTGAAACGTTCGATGCCGTGGTGGCGGCCGACGTGAAGCGGTCGATCAAAGAGGTGTTTCCCGCAGTGACCATCGGCGCGTATGGATTCCACGACTGGATTGTGGATGACCGCAACGACCCGCGGATCCAACACGAGGAGTTCTTGGTGCAGGCTCAGTCGCGTGCATGTGGCGATTTGCTGGTGGCATTTGGCTCAAGCGGACTGCATAAGTTGCTCGTTATGGGTGAGCCCGACCAGATCAAAGAGATTCAGAGCCAATACAGTGCGCGTTATCCCGAGCTCAATGTCGTGCGTTCGAGCGCCACGCTTTGCGAGATAATGTCGAAGGCTGCGAGCAAGAGTCGTGCCGTTCGCGTGATCTGTAGTCATTACGGCATCGACCTCGCGAATGCCGTGGCATTTGGTGATGGCCCCAATGACTTGGATATGCTCGAGACCGTTGCGACGTCCTACGCCATGGCGAACGCTGAGGACGTGGTGAAGCTGGCGGCCACCCATGTGCTGCCGTGGACCAATGAAAAGTGCGGCGTGTCGCGCGCACTTGACGAATTACTGCCTTGACCTCGTGGTTTGGTGTGCGAGGGCTATCCCTTTCGTGCACCTCTGCGTATCTTGCGAACCGCCTTCTTGCCGGTGTCTACGACCTTGGGTTCTAGGTTTACGTTGGCGGGTGACACGAGGTCGAGGCGCAGCGAGATTTGCCTAAGCACAAGGACAACCGCAACCGTCAGGGCGGACGAGATCGTTTGGTTCGCGTCTGTTGTGCGCATGATGGCGCAATAGGTGACCGAGCCCATCACGGCGCAGAGTGCGTAGAAGTTGGACTGCCTAAAGACATGCGGCACCTCCCCGAGGAACACGTCGCGCAATATGCCGCCGCCGACACCGGTAATCGTTCCCATGAGTACGACGGCTGGGAGGTGGAGGCCGTTTGCGAGCGCCTTGTCAGTTCCGGCAATCACGTAGAGCGCGACAGAGGTCATGTCTACCCACTCGTAGAGGTTGGGGAATCGCTGCATGGTGGTGGGGAAGCAGAAGCCCACGAGCGCCGTTGCGACGCACAGGGGAATCGCCAGCTCAGAATCGAGGGCGTAGACGGTTCCCGTCTGCATGATGGCGTCGCGGAGCAGACCGCCGCCGAGTGCGCAGATGATGCACATCGCAATGAAGCCCACGAGGTCAAGGCCGTACTTCTGGCCGACGAGTACGCCGGCGAACGCACCGACGACCACGGCGGATAGGTCAAGCCAGTTTGGTATCACGGTGCCTCCATGGGTTTCGGGGTAGCCTCGCCTAAGGGTATGTACAGAGGGGCGAGCGTGACGTTACGACTCGTCTTCCTCGTCCTCGGCCTCCTCTTCGTCGTCGGAGATGATCTGTACGAGGTTTTCTTCGGCGATGATCTCGTCATCCGCTGGCTCAATGTGCGCGATGAGCTCGCGCTGAGGCTTGACGTTCTCTATCGATGGGTTCTCTGCAAGAATCATAGTGACCTCCCAGCATGCGAAAGCAGCTTCCCGTATGAAACAAGTATACTCTGAACGGCGATCTTTGGCTCTAGCGCATGAAGGCCGGCAGTATGTCCTCGGTGTCGCGCTCGTTGCACAGGCGGGCAGCTTCGGCGATTTGCTCGAGGGCGATGGCGACGCCGTCCTCCGCCGAGGCACCTACGTGCCAGCGAGCGGCACGCGCGGCGTTTTCATTGGCGTTGGCTACGGCACAGGAGTTGGGGATGTACTCCAGCATCGAGAGGTCGTTGTCCGCGTCGCCAAACACGCAGACCTCATCGAGCGACAGCTTGAGCGTCTTAATGAGCTGCCTGACTCCCTCGACCTTGCTCCATCCGCGGATGGAGACGTCCATCCAGTTGATGACCGTGTTCAAGAAATCAAACATCGGAAAGGCTTCCCGTAGCTCGGCCTGCAGTCCGGCGAGCGCCTCGTCACCTGCGAGGCAGATAACGCCCGCTTTGGCCACGGGATAGACGGGTAGCGTTTCGTGCCACATGCCTCCCGCCAAGAACGCGCGGTCGTACATGGAGCCCATCTCCTCGCGGGATATCCCGATCCAGTCGCCGAGGCCGTCCGAGCGATAGGTGACGAAGGCACAACCGGGCCTTCTTGCCACCATCTCGGCTGCCTGGCGCAGAGGCGCATCATCGAGGTTTCTCTCAAAGACGAGCGAACGCAGGTAGTACACCTTCTGGCCGTTTACCGCCACCGCCGTGTTGTAGCAGCTGCGGTCTCCGCCAAAGAAGCTCGCGAGCTCGGAGCGGTCGCGTCCGGTGGTCGGCCCGAAGTCCACCCCCTGCTCTTGGCACGCGTGGATTGCGTCGATGGTTCGCGGGGAGACGCGTTCCTGTCCGAAGGGAATGAGCGTGTTGTCCATGTCCGAGAGTACGAGCTTTATCATGGCGACTCCTTCTGCTGGTGGCGGTTACCTCAACCATACCATGCCGGGGCGACAGGTGGACGTATAACTTGTCACGTCATCCTCAGGGCGCACGTGCTGATACGCAACGCGTGGGGTTCCGTTGTCGCAGATGATGATGCCGCACTCGACGAAACCAAGGCGCGAAAGGGTGCGGCGCATGGGCGCATTGTCCTCATGCGTGTCGATGCGCAGGTTTCGCACCTGCTCGCATGCCCACGCCAGGCAGGTGCGGCCAGCGTGTGAGCCTTCGCGTGCGGCGATGCGATGAACCACGTGGTACGGCTCGTCATTGAGCCAAGCGCCGTCAATCTCGGCATAGGTTGGATCAGGCCCTGGGGCAAACAAGAACGCAGCGAGCACTACAGACTCGGCGACGCAGACATATAGCACGTCGCGCGCCAGGTCGCCCTCTACGTCCTCTCTGCTGGGATAGCCCTCTGGCCACTGCGTGGGATTGCCCGTGCGGCGCATGAAGTCGTGTGCTGCGTCATAGATGTCCAGTATCTGCGACACATCTGCCTGTGTTGCCATCCGAATCTGCATGGTCGAACCTCTTCGCTGCGGGGGTGGAGTCTATTGTGGACCGTCTAGTATAGTAGATGCGGGTCGGCGGCTATCCTTGGAGAGAAGTGTTGAGGTGGTTTGACCTGCCGTCGATATGGTTTGGCGTGATGTTGGAATAGAATACGAATAGCAATAGATACGTGTAGATGGAGGATGGGGCATGAGGATCGGGGCATCTCATGTGAGGTGCGCGGCGTTGTCGATGGTGATGGCGTGTGCGCTGGCAGTGGGTCTTGTGGGTTGTGGTTCTCAGGCGAGCACGCCCGAGGAATCCCAGCATCCGACGGTTGCGACGGAAACGGGGTATGTGGGCGAGACGGAAGCCGAGAGAAGGGAAAGAATCGCAAGTAGCTGGGCGTATAACACCGAGTTGCCGGAATCGTACATTACTGGTGACGCCGCCGAGGTGATTGCTCAGGTGACGAACAACGGCGAGCAGGACGACTTGGGCTGGAGGATTCGTCCAGTGGTACTTCTGGCGACCAAAAAGGGAACCAACGGATTTGTTGAGAAATACGGGGTGCTGTGCCAGGCGAGTGTGGGCGGCGAGTCGGTCTGGTGCGTGCTTACCGTCGACATGACGGACACAAGTGCCGACATTCCAAAGAAAGTCTTTGCGAACATCGACCCTGTGAATCTCGCCGTGGTGGAATCTTGGGAGGGGCCGGCAACCCAAGACGGCTGGAGTATGGCTGGATCCTACGCGGCGCAAACCCCTACTCTGCCTGCTGACGCGCAGAAGGTCTATGCCAATGCGGTGAAGGCTGGCGACACAAATGGCGTCGCCGTTCCGCTCGCGCATATAGCTTCGCAGGTGGCAGATGGCGTGAACTACTTGTATCTAGTTCAGACGACATCCTCTGATGGTGGTGGGCCGGCGCTTTCATTCGTGACGGTGTCTCGTGATTCGAAAGGTAGCTGCAGCGTCATCTCCAGAGAATACATGGACATTGCGAGCTACTTGAGGTAGTTCCGTTGTGACCATCAGTTGCTTAAGCATGCTATACTCTATGCAGCGAACGAGAGGAGCGCACATGAGCAACAAGGGCTTGTTTATCACCTTGGAGGGCGTTGATGGCTGTGGCAAGTCCACCCAGGGTTCGCTTTTGGCTAATGCCCTAGAGGCGACCGGACGTGAGGTGGTGCGGCTGCGCGACCCAGGAAGTGCGCGCCTCTCGGAGAAGATCCGCCTCATCCTGCTAGACCCTGCCAACGAGGATATGTGCTACGAGTGTGAGTTGCTGCTCTACGAGGCAGCGCGTGCACAGATGGTGCGCGAACTCATCGAGCCCACCCTTGCGCGTGGTGTCACCGTGGTCTGCGACCGTTTCTATGATTCTACGTATGCCTATCAGGCGGCAGGTCGCGGTCTCGACGCTCATATGATTGACGTGGCAAACAAGCTCGGCAGCTGTGGTGTCGTGCCTGACGCGACCCTGGTGTTTGACCTTGCGGCTGAGGAGGCTCTTGCGCGCGCAACGCGTGAGGGAGCTGACCGACTAGAGGGCGAGGGCATGCGTTTCCAACGTCGTGTGCGTGAGGGTTACATGCAGCTGGCCAAGGCTGAGCCGGAGCGTGTGCGCGTTGTGGATGCCGTGGGCACGGTCGAGGTCGTGCATGCGCGCGTGGTCGAGGCCCTGCGTGACGTGGTCACCCTCTGAGGAGGTTTGTGTTGTCTGCCGCGTCTCCTGTACCGCTGCCTCTCACTCGCATCGAGAACCAGCCGCGCGTGCGCGACTTCCTCTCTACCGCGTTTGTGACGGGGCAGCTCTCGCATGCGTACCTCTTTACGGGAATGCCGGGGGCGGGTATGACGGAGGCTGCGCTCGCCCTTGCGCAGTGCATCGTGTGCCCCAATCCCGAGGGGCCTGACGGCACCTGCGAGGAATGCATGCGCGTAGCCCATCATACGCACCCTGACGTCAAGCTCATCGCTCCGGCGGGCGTCTCGGGCTACCTCATCGACCAGGTACGCGAGCTCTCCGAGGATGTGCCGATGGCGCCAGTGCGTGCCACGCGCAAGGTCTATGTGATCGATCGTGCCGACCAGCTTCGAGGAGCCTCAGCAAATGCCTTGCTCAAGACTCTCGAGGAGCCGCCCGATGACGTGATGTTCATCCTCATCGCGCGCTCGGTGGATGCAATGCTGCCCACCATCGTCTCGCGCTGTCAGCAGGTGCCTTTCCGTGTCGTGCCGCCCGAGGTCGCGGTGGCGACGATTGCGCGAAGGGTTGGTGGCGACGATCGTGATGCCCGCATTGCTCTGGCGGTGACGGGGACACCAGAACGGGCTGCGGAGTTCCTGAGCTCGCCTGACCGTCGAAACGTCCGGCTTGCCATGGTGCGCACGCTTTGCGAGCTGGCACGTGACGATCAGTGGGACGTGCTGCAGGCGGCGCAAGGTCTCGTGGAAGAAGTACAGATATCGGTGGGTCTTCGCCAGCGCGGGAAGGCTGCACTCAAGCGCGATAAGGTCATCTCGGAGGAGACGAAGCGTCGCGCGCAAGGTCAAGAGGATTACTACACGCCCGCCATGCTCAAGAGACTTGAGGATGTCGTGCGCAGAGAGCTGTCTGCACGCGAGCGTTCGGCTATGATAGAGGCACTTGCGGCGGCCGAGTCCTTCCTGCGTGACGTGCTCCTCTGCTGCGAGGGGGCATTGGAGCCCATCGTCAACGAGGACGTGCGCTCTTCGGTGGAGCGCATTGCGCATGACGCGACGACTGCAGGCGTGCTGCGGGCCTTGGAGGCGTGCCACGCGGCCTCGAGCGACCTTGCCCATAACGTAACACCTCAGCTGGCCCTCGAGGTCATGCTTCTCTGTGTCAAGGAGGCACTCGAATGGCAACCGTCATACCGGTAAGGTTTGCCTATGCCGCGCGCGATTTGTGGTTTGATCCAGGTCAGACCGGCGCGGTGGAGGGCGACCATGTGATTTGCTCCACCGAGCGTGGGACCGAGATAGGTCTCGCTACGGCAGACCCTTTCGAGGTGAGTGGTGCTGACCTCGGACGCAAGACCAACTCTGCGCTCAAGCCCGTGCTTCGCGTGGCTTCGGAGGGCGATTTCGTCCGGGCCGAGGACCTTGCGCGCAAGGGCGAGGAGGCAATGCCGACCTTCCGACGGCTCGTCAAGGAGTCCGAGCTTGACATGAAGCCCGTCGGTGTGGAGTACCTCTTTGGCAGGGAACGCGTGGTCTGCTATTTTGCGGCTGACGAGCGTGTGGATTTCCGCCAGCTCGTGCGCAGTCTCTCCCATGAGTTGCACGAGCGCATCGACATGCGGCAGATCGGCGTGCGCGAAGAGGCGGCCGTCGTGGGCGGCTTCGGCCATTGCGGACAGGAGCTTTGCTGCGCGCGTATCGGCCTTTCGTTCGAGCCGGTGTCCATACGTATGGCCAAGGAGCAGGACCTGCCCCTCACGTCAAACAAGATCAGCGGTGCGTGCGGTCGACTCATGTGCTGTCTGCGCTACGAGTTCGAGGCATACCGCGACTTCAAGAGTCGTGCCCCCAAGCGCAATGCTGTCATCGACACCCCGCTCGGCAAGGCAAAGATCGTCGAGTACGACACGCCCAAGGAGCAGCTGGTCCTGCGCATCGAGAACGGAAAGACCGTACGCATCCCGCTTGGCGAGATGGTGACTTCGGATGCCGCAGTCAAGAAGTCCGAGGAGCTGCACTGTCCATGCCGTCCCGACACGGTGCTGCGCTCGTCGCTCGACAAGCTCAGCTCGCCCGACGTGCAGATGGCCTTGGCGGAGCTCGACCGCAAGATGGGCGTGGTCAAGGATGAGGAGTACGAGACGGAGGATTTGTTTGCGGAGACGAAGCCTCGCAAGCGTCGCCGTCGCTCGGGCGGCTCGAATGGCTCGGGTAGATCAGAAGCACAAGAGCCGGCAGTAGAGAAGCAGCAGGCGGAAGCATCGGGCAGCGCTCGACGCCGTCGCCGCAGACGTTCCGGTACGCAGTCGGCGGAGACGTCGGAGAGGCTTGCTCCGAAGGCGTTGCCTGCGCGGGATGATGTGGCCTCACAGGAGGAAGGGCAAAGCAAGCGTCGCCGCCGTCGTCGTTCAGGCGCGACCCAAGGCCAGGATGCCGCCGGTATGCAAGGCGTAGAGACGCAATCTGGTAGCGGCCAGGCAAATGCTTCACGCGACAGGTCTTTGCAAGGTAGTGGCTCTGATGGACAGCCAAAGGAATCCGGTGGCACGAGTCGTCGCAGGCGTCGTCATCGCTCGAGCTCTGCCAACGCGCAGGCTCAGGGCCAAGGCCAGAACCAGAGTCAAGGCCAAGGGCAAAGTCAGGGCCAATCGACGCAGCCGAAGCCCCGTCGTCGTCCCGGCGACAAGGGTGGACAAAGCGCCCAGCAGCAGCGGACCGCGAGCCAAGCCACGGGTGAGGGACAGACAACGGATGCTCCCAAGCGTCGCCGTCGGCGTCGTGGTGGCAGGGGACGTGGCGGCGGCGGTGGCGCCGCGAACGTTGAAGCTACCAGTTAAGTTGCTGAAACGAACGTCATTCCGTCCCGTCTGAGGTCTATACTGGTAGGTGGCGCCGACGAGAGGGGACGCATATGGCCACAGAAGCTCTGCATGGCGTGAATCTAGCTGGATGGCTCGGTCTCGAGCAGTGGGTGACACCTGAGCTTTTTGCGGGGACGGGATCCTTGGGGGAACAAAACCTCGTGGACGTCCTCGGAGATGACCTCTATCGCGAGCTCATCAGCAACCATCGTTCGAGCTTCGTTACTGAGACGGATTTCAAGCTCATCGCGCGTAGGGGATTCAACGCTGTGCGCCTTCCCGTACCGTGGTACGTGCTTGGCGAGGAAGGGCCAAACCCGGGACGTTACGTTGGTTGCATCGAACAGGTGGATGACGCCTTTGCATGGGCAGCTGCCAACGGTCTGCGTGTCCTGCTTGTCTTGGCAATCAATCCTGGCGCTCGGGGCGAGGAAGACGTGCTCTTGACGACGGGGCGCGGGCATCGCGCGGACATGCTGTCCGTTCTGGGCGCCCTTGCCGCTCGTTATGCGAAGGAGTCGGCGTTGTTTGGCATTGAGGTTGCCCAAGAGCCGGTTTTGCAGCGTCGTAAGAGGCTGATCAGCATCTCGGACGGGGTGCCACTGCACTCGCTGCGCAATTATTATCGTGAGGCATACGATGTGATTCGCACGGCGGCGGGGGAGGGGCCATGCGTGGTGCTGCCGGATGCCGATCAGCCCAAGGCATGGAGCGTGTTTGCAGCGACCCGCAAGTATACCGGTGTTTGGCTCGACTGCCACCTGTATCACTATGACGATCAGGTCGATGCCACTGGTCCCGCTGGCGCGGCGACCCTGATTTCCCGTTCGCGAAAGACGCTTGCTCGTGCCATGCGTACTGGCCTGCCCGTCATGGTGGGCGCTTGGTCGGCTGCGCTGCCCTTTGCGGACTCGCTCATGACGCCTGAGGGACGCATTGCCCTCGAGCGCGTGTACTGCGCGGAGCAAATCGCTGCGTTCGAGGACCTGCCGGCGTGGTTCTTTCAGACGTGGAAGACGAGCGGGCATCTCTCGGGCTGGGATTCGCGCGTTGCCCTCTCCAGCTTTGAGCGGAGCATGCTCAAGTGAGTGCGGCAGGTTCTGGTATGCTCTCGATGGTGGGCACGCCCATCGGCAATCTCGACGATGCTTCCCCTCGCGTGCTCGATACCTTGCGGCGGGCAGATGTGCTGCTCTGCGAAGACACGCGCGTCACGTCGAGACTGCTCGCTCGCTTCGACATCCGCGTGTCGCTCGTACGCTGTGACCAGAACGTCATCGCATCGCGCATCGCGGGCGTGATGGAGCGTGTGGAGTTGGGCGAGCGCGTGGCGTTCGTCTCCGATGCCGGCATGCCGGGAATCTCCGATCCGGGGCAACAGCTGGTGGACGAGGCGCTCGAACGGGGTTTGCCTGTGGAGGTGATTCCGGGGCCAAGTGCCGTGACCTGCGCGCTTGTCGCGTCGGGACTTCCTATGGAGCACTTCTTCTTTGAGGGGTTTCTACCGCGCAAGTCAGGGGCTCGGGAGCGACGTCTACGCGAGTTGGCGTTCGTGCCGGGGGCGCTCGTCTTCTATGAGTCACCGCATCGAGTGGCGGCGACGCTGGCTTCAGTGGCCGAGGTCATGCCCGCGCGGCGTGCGGCGCTTGTGCGCGAACTCACCAAACTGCACGAGGAGGTCGTGCGCGATGTGGCTCCGGAGTTGGCGCGCCGGGTGGCGGATAGGCCGGAGCTGCGCGGCGAGTGCGTAATCGTGGTCGAAGGACCTTGCAAAGATGACCGCGATCCCGCTGTGGGATTGTGGCCAAGTGACCACAATCCCACAGCGGGATCGCGGTCACTTGAGGATGCGATTGCCGAAGGGCTGGCCTCGGGCGAGTCAAAGAGTCGTCTTGCGAAACGCTTGGCCCAGGAGTTCTCGATGTCGCGCTCGGACGTATACGACTTGCTACTCAAGCGCTAACCTTTGCCCTAGAACACTACCTCGACCAGTCGTAGCGATAGGACTCGTTGACATAGACCTTATACGAGTCTGGCACGATGGTGTCGTAGTCCCTCGTGTGGGGGAAACGGAAATCGAGGTAGTCGGTGCTGCCAGGGTTGTCGACATCGGCGTATTGATAATCGTAGCCTACGACCTTGCCACCCTTGTAGAACACTACAGCCACTTGGGTAAACTCTGCCGAGACACCGTTGTTCCTTACGGAGACCATCACGTTGTTACTGCCGAAGTTTGAACTGCAAGAGATGCGTGATGCGTTCCCAACTATGCTGTTTGAGGCTCTTTCCCACGAGACCTGAAGCCTTACCGAGGTGTAGTTGACTTTGTATATCCAGCCCTGGAGCGCACAGGTACGGCCCCTCTCGAGGCAATAAGCGTACTCTTTCTGAGTATCGACGAGGGTCGAACCGTTGTAGTAGAGGAACGTCGCCGTAAGCTTGATGTTGTATGGGTTGTTGTTCTTGATGATGGCAACCCCGCCGTAACTGGTGTCACTGAGGGTCCATGAGACCAAGCTCTCCCATTGAGCGTAGAGCGTTACGACACCGTTCTGTGTCGAGGTCAGGTTTTTGACAACTGACCTGTTTGAGTAAGAAGCTCCTGTGCCGTTTGCCTTGGTGTTCCAACCCTTGAAGGTGTAACCGCTTCGCGAGAATGTGTTGGCGGCCAAAGTGTGGCTGGTGCCGTAGCTGAGGTTCGACTGTCTGGACATGCTGCCGGAGGTGGCTCCGTTGCCGTTGAATACGATACTGTAAGAGTGTGCCTTCCACTTGGCATAGAGGGTCTTCTTGCCCGTGCTGCCCTTGGGGATGGACGTGACTCTAGTCTTGTAGGAGGAGCTTGTGTACCATCCCATGAAGCTGTAACCCGTACGGGTAGGATTCATGAGGGTGACCGTGGTTGACGTGATGGTGTAGGTTGCAGGATTCTTCTTGCTGTTTGTACCACCGTTTAGGTTATAGGTGATGGTGTATTTGGTTGGGGTCCACTTGGCGTAAAGCTTCTTGCTACCCGTGCTGCCCTTTGCGATGGATGAGATGCGGGTCTTGTAGGTGGCATCGGAGTACCATCCGCCAAACGTGTATCCTCTGCGTGTGGGCTTCGCGAGGGTGATCGTGGCGTTGGTTACCTTGTAGGTCGAGGGATTGGAGCTATTGTTCGTGCCTCCGTTGAGTATGTAGGTGAGCCTATATGTGAGAATCGACCATTTGGCATAGAAGGTCTTCTTGCCCGTGCTGCCCTTGGGGATAGACGTGACCTTGGTCCTGTAAGAGGAGCTTGTATACCATCCCTCAAACTTATAGCCGGACCGCTTTGGATTCGCAAGATTGATTGTTGCTGATTTGATGGTGTAGCTCTTTGGGTTCGAAGAGCTGTTTTTCCCACCTTTGAGCACATAGGTAATGGCATAGGAATACGGAGCCCATTGTGCGTACAGCGTGACGGTTGCCCCGTCTTTGGAAGTGAGGTTCTTGATGCTTGCATGGTTTGCGTAGGTACGTCCACTTCCGTCCGCCTTGGTGTTCCACGACTTAAATGTGTATCCGGTGCGTTTGAATGCGTTTGCCGTGAGCTCATAAGACGTGCCATAGTAGCAACCGGTGACGGTAGCCATTTGACCTGAGGTTGATCCATTGCCTGCATATCGAATGCTGTAGGAGTTGGCGTGCCAACGCGCATAGAGCACAATGTCGCCGACGCTGCCCTTCCGAATGCTGGTTACGGCGTTGCGGTACGATGCGTCAGCATACCATCCATCGAAGGTGTAGCCGGTCTTTTTCGGAGTTGCAAGCGTTGTGGTCTCTGACTCTGATGTGTATGTCAGCGGGTTAGCGGGGTCGTTTGTACCGCCGTCAAGCTCGTATGTGATCTGATAGACGTTCGCAGTCCACTGTGCGTAGAGGGTCAGGCTGTCCTCTGGTTCGATCTCTTGTGGCTCTGGGGACGCGATGATCAGCTTCTCCTCGTCGGCGTATGCTTTGCCACCTCCGTCTGCCTGGTCGTTCCATCCCACAAAGCTGTATCCAACGCGTTGGAACTTGCAGGTGGGTAGTTGGTGCGGCTCATCATATACGCAGTCGACAAGGGGATTCATCGAGCCGGTGCCGCCGTTGGCCTCAAAGACGACGGTATAGGTGCGTGCTTCCTCGTTGGGCTCCTCAGTGGTTTCTTCCGCGCCGGTAGCGAGTTCCGTTTCGTTCGAGTCGTCCTGGATGGCCAGGTCGGTCTGGTCGTTCGTCTTGCTGGTGTTTGGTTCGTCCGTACCTTCGCTAGAAGTAGGTGCGGCATCGCTTGTCTCGTCATGTGTGACGGCCGCATTCTCTGGGACGGTGCCATCGGCGGCGCTTTCAGTCTCTGGAATGTCGGTGCTATCGCTTGCAGGGTCATTGATTCCTTGAGTCGATCCTTGCGCCGTAACTGTCGCATCCTGAGGATCGGTGACAATCTGGTCTAGTGTCTCATCGCTGGTTACCTCGGCGATCACTGGCACGGGAGTGGGTCCGAATACCATGACGAACACCGTGAACACTGTGATTGCATGTTGCAGAGCTGAGGGTTTGTGTGAGTGGGCGCCTCGCATGTCAGTACTCCTATCGTTGCTCATTTGGTCGTTCAAATGTGTGTCGCAGTATAAGTAGTCGTAGCACCTCCTTGCATTCATCGCCATTCGACGGTAAGGGTCCGCCAGACGTTGGGCCTCACAATGGCAATTTTTGCACGGACACGGGACAGAAATAATCGTTACGCGCCGGGTATGCTCCACCGAGCGACGGGAAGTCGCTCTCTGCGTGTTCGAGCGTAGCAAGCCCGTCCGTTCCTTTCATCAGCTGTCAGCTGAAAGTTACCTGTCAAGCGGCGCAAGCGGTGCAAATCCGCCCGTAACGAAGCATGCTACTCTGTAGCTGTCCCCTCGTCGCGTCGCACTGCTACAATGAGCGTTGCATGCAACCACGGCGAAAGGACTCCCATGCTCAAGGACGATCGCATCTGGATGGCGCAGGGTGACAACCCCTGCTACCTGCTGCTCAACAAAGCAAACAGACACGGTCTCATTGCAGGTGCCACAGGTACGGGCAAGACGGTGACGCTCAAGGTCATGGCCGAGGGCTTCTCCGACGCGGGCGTGCCCGTCTTTATGGCTGATGTCAAGGGCGACGTCACGGGCATGGCGCAGGCGGGCGAGTTCACGGACGCGCTGCGTACGCGCATGGAGGCCTTTGGTATCGATGAGCGTGAGTTCGCCTTCCAAGGCACGTCGTGTCGCATATGGGACATGCTCGGCGACGCGGGCATACCGGTGCGCGTGACGATTTCCGACATGGGGCCTGAGCTGCTGGGTCGACTTCTGGGCCTCACCGAGGTGCAGAAGGGCGTGCTCAACATCGTCTTTCGCGTGGCGGATGACCAGCAGATGCTGCTGATCGACCTCAAAGACCTGCGTGCCATGCTCACCTATGTGGCTGACCACTCCAAGGAGTACGAGATCACCTACGGACGTGTCTCCAGTCAGTCGGTGGGTGCCATCCAGCGCGCGCTCATCGCGGTGGAGGATCAGGGCGGTGACATCTTCTTTGGCGAGCCGAACCTCGACATCATGGATTGGTTTGACTGCGATGCAAACGGTCGCGGCTACGTGAACATCCTCAACGCGTCGCGTCTCATCAACACCCCGCTCGTGTACTCGATGTTCCTGCTTTGGATGCTCTCGACGCTCTTTGAGCGGTTGCCCGAGGTGGGAGACCCTGACAAGCCGAAGTTCGTCTTCTTCTTTGACGAGGCTCACTTGCTCTTCAACGGCATGCCCAAGTCGCTCACCGACAAGGTCGTGCAGGTCGTCAAGCTCATTCGCTCCAAGGGCGTGGGCGTGTACTTCATCACGCAGTCACCTGCCGATGTGCCCGGTGAGGTGCTGGCCCAGCTCTCCAACCGTGTGCAGCACGGGCTTCGCGCCTACACCCCGGCCGAGCAGCGCGCAGTCAAGGCGGCAGCGGCAAGCTTCCGCACCAATCCCGCCTTCGACACCGTGCAGGCCCTGCAGGACGTCGCGACGGGTGAGGCGCTCGTAAGCTTCCTCGACGCGAGTGGCAAGCCGTCCATCGTGGAACGTGCAAAGGTGCTCTTCCCGGGGTGCCGCATGGCCGCTGCAGATGCGGGCATCGTAAGCACCGTCATCGCCAACGAGTACGAGCTCATGAACAAGTACGAGGAGGCATATGACCGCGAGAGCGCCTACGAGCTCATAGAACAAGAGCGTGCCGAGGCTAGCGAAGCAGCCCGCCTCGCTGCCGAGCGTGCGGCGTTCGAGAAGGAGAAGGCTGCGTTCGAAGCGCAAAAGGCCAAGGAGGAAGCTGCCGCCGCCGCAAAAGCCGATAGGGAAGCCGCTGCCAGGGCTGCTGCCGAGGCAAGGGAGGCCGAGAGGCTGCGTCTGAAAGCCGAGAAGGAAGAGGAGCGTCTGCGCCTGAAGGCCGAGAAGGAGGCGGACCGCCTGCGTCTCAAGGCCGAGAAGGAAGCCGAGCGCAAGGAGGCAGAGGCCAAGCGTGCCCGCGACCGCGTGACGAACACCGTGGTTACCAGCGTGGTGGGTACCATCGGGCGCGAGGCGAGCAGGCAGATTCTGCGCGGCATCTTCGGCACGCGGAGGTAGCTTTACAGCCGACAACAATGGCGCAACGCGCGCATTGAGCCTCCCGACCTTCTTCTGCCATGGCAAGGGGTCGGGAGGCTCAGACTGAGGTGGCGTGCTTAGCACATGTGTAACCGCATCACGCGAATGAATACCGCGAGTCGGCTGCCTTGACCAGTATGGTGTTGATGAGATCCTTTCTCGTTACGTTGCGCCTGCTCGCCTCTGCGTCAAGGTTGCGCACGAGCCAGTCTGGCAGGGAGATGTTCACCACTCTGGGTTGCTGTCTTACCTCGTCTCCGCGAACGACCGCAACCGGCTCCCACGAGGTCAGGTCGAGCTCGTCTCGCTCTGCACGCTCAATGTAGCTCGCAATCTGCTCTTCGGTCATCTGTGTGCCTCCAATCCCAAGAACCTGAGGACGTAGTGCCAGGCATGGAGTATGTCCTCCTCGGAGAGGTCGTGCTTGAATGCCGACCAACCGGTTTCAACTAATTCATCCAACTTATACCTTCTAGATGCCCAAACAATACTTTACGAGTATCATACGCAAAACGGATGGCGTGCGTACTGCTACAATGGGAGCGCACGAAGAGGCAGGCAGTCGTCACTCGCTGGAAAGGGGAAGACATGGCCATCATTGACGTCGTCGAGTGGTCGCCGCATGGCAACAACGTATATGCGTGGCGCTATTCAGAGTCCAACCTTAGCACGGCTACGCAGCTTGTCGTACGCGAGATGGACAGTCGTGTGAGTTTCGCCGAGCTCAAGCAGAAGTTCGGGTAGGCGACATGGCAGGTGTTGAGGGCGCAGGAGAGCTGGCAGCGGCAATCGCGCGAGCATGCGATGAGGCAGACCCCTACGTGGAGGGTGTGGTGGCGCAGGGCGAGGAGCTCGACGATACGCTTGACCTGGGGTTTTATGAGTTTCATCACGTGCGACTCGAGCACTGCATTCTACGCGGGTTGCGTGGAGCCAAGGCGAGTTTCTACGACTGCACGTTGGTTGACTGTGACCTCAGCGGAGCACGGTTCGAGGAAGCGTATTTCTCGCGCACGCGGTTTGCAAACTGCAAGCTTGAGGGGGCGCAGCTCACGAAGTCGTTCTGGCGCACGTCGCGGCTTATGAGCTGCATGTGCCGCTACGCGAACTTCGGTGAGGCTACCTTTGAGGGAACAAGTTTTACGGATTGCGATTTTCGTGAGACGTTCCTGAGCGAGATGGGTATAAGAAAACGCACACGGTTTGAGGGGTGCGATCTCACGCAAGCGGATTTCTTTCGCACCTCTCTCAAGGGGCTCGACCTCAGCACATGCAACATCGCGGGCATCGCGGTGAGCGACACGAGGACCGAGCTTCGTGGCATGCTGATCGCACCGGAACAAGCGATTGACCTGGTGGGTATGCTTGGCGTGGTCGTGGGCACAGAGTAATGGCTTCGGATTGCTCTTCACAGAGCGGACGAGAGCGCTTGATCGGCGGAGAACGATGAAGGGAGGGGAATGAAGGACGACAATGGACGTGAGTATCCACTGGGGGTCAAGAAGGTCGGGAGTTCGCTCACCATCGCCACGCGTATACTGCGTCACGAGGACATGAATGGTGCCGACCGCCTCTTTGGCGGGCGACTCATGGAGTGGATCGACGACGCGGCGGGCATCGCAGCGCGCCGTCACGCCGGATGTGCCATCACGACGGTGGCCGTTGACACGCTCGAGTTCAAGTACCCAGCTTTTCTCAATGACATCGTGACCATTGAGGCGTGGGTGACGCACGTGGAGCGCACATCGATGGAGGTACGCGCGGACACATATGTGGAGGATACTTGCACAGGGGAGAGGCGCATGATCAACCACGCCTATCTCACGGAGGTGTGCATTGACGAGAATGGCAGGCCGACGCCGGTACCGTGGGGGCTCGTGGCATGCACCCCCGAGGAGCATGCCGAATGCGAGGCATCACGCAAGCGTGCGGAGCTGCGAAAACTCCGTCGTGCACAGGGCATCTGAGGTAGTACCAAGAATCATAAATTATCCATTCGCGTGGTTTTTTCAACCGATTTTTGGGTACATGTCAACTTTTTAGTATAACTAGTGCTTTGTGTGTGGCATAATATTCAGTGGTTTATTTTGCGTGAGATATCGCAAATATGGGAACGACAGCAGTCCGGAGAGGGGGTGCGTGATATAGAATCGGAATGTTTTAGTTGGGCGCACCTTATCTCTCATTGGTCGGACTTCGGTCGACGACACGAAATGAAGGGAGGGTAGAGCTACCACACCAAAGCTTCGGGCGTGTCGAGCACGAAGTCCAAAGGAGTGAGAACTCCAACACGGTTCGATAAAACTGCAACCAACGTTAATAAGTAAGAAAGGGGCAAGAATGAAACAAGCAAGAAGGCTGTTCGCGTTCGTCGCGGCCATCGTCATGGCCTTCGCCGTAGCGCTCCCCGCGTGGGCAGAGGAAACAACAAATCCGGGAAGCCTCACGGTCAAGAACTCAGAGGATGGCGTGACCTACAACTTCTATAAAGTCTTCGACCTGACGGGTCAGGATACAAGTAATCCTGCTGATGGTGAATATGACGCAGTCGTATACACGATTGACTCTAACTGGGCGAGCTTCTTCAGTGGCGCGGGAGCTTCCTACATCAGCAACACGAATACAGGAGATCTAAACCCTATTAAGATCAACGGCACGACGAAGTACATCAACATTACGGAAAACAACAAGGTTGAATTCACGAACGCGGCAATGAAGTACGCTATCGACAACGACCTCGGTACCGACACGACCGCAAATGGCAAAACCGGTAGTGACGTCACGGTTAACAACCTCGAGCTCGGCTACTACCTGATGGTACCGGTCGACATGACGGACGAGAAGAATAACCCCCTAACCAGCGGGACTATCGCCTCCCTTACTTCTACGGTTCCTTCGGGAGACATTTACGTGAAGGCGACGAAGCCCACCGTCACAAAGACTGATGACGCGGTCTCCGCAGATGTCGGGCAGCAGATTACCTACACGCTGACTGGCAAGGTGCCGAACACATCCGGGACAACAAGTTTCATCTATAAGCTTCAGGACGAAATGTCGACAGGCCTGACGTTCAACAAGGACGTCTCAGTGGCGATTGACGGAACGGCTGTGGCGGCGGAGTCGGTCTCCTCGTGGATTGACTACGACACAGTCACCAACGGCTTCGTGATTACGATTCCGGTTGTTAACTATCAGAATAACATTGGCGATGATATCGTCCTTACTTACACCGCTACGGTCAATGATAACGCAGTAACATCTAATCAGGAAAAGAACAGCGCTAAGGTTATCTACGGCCGTAACCCCAATGAACTTCAGGAGAGCGTCCCCGTCGAGGAGGAAGTGTACTCCGCAAAGATTATCATCAACAAGTACACTGATGGTGACTCGAAGAATGGTGCGAAGCTCGGTAATGCAGTGTTCGCCCTGATGAAGATTGACGGCAATACGGCAAAATTTTACAAGTATACCGCAGCTACAGCTGATGCGCCTGCTGCCGTGACTTGGGTCTCGGTTGCCAATGCCCCAACGAGTGGCACAGCGGTCGTGACGGACGCCATGGCCACCGCGCTTGCGGATGCCGGAGCCGCAGAGAACATCACGGTGAAGACGACCAACAGTGACGGCGCTGCCTCCTTCGACGGCATTGCGGACGGGACGTACTATCTGGTCGAGATTGCTGCCCCTGACGGATACAACCGCCTCGACACGCCACAGGTCATCACTGTCGAGGGCGAAGACGTCGACACGAAACATGAACAGACTGAGAATACTGCATATGCTTCACAGACAGAGTTCGATTCTGCAGTGAACCCCACTGCTGACGTGAACAACCAGACCGGTACCGAACTTCCCTCCACCGGCGGCATCGGCACCACCATCTTCTACGTGGTCGGCGGCCTGCTCGTCGCTGGCGCGGCCGTGAGCCTCGTGGTCCGTCGCAGGGCTGCTGCTGAGTAGTCACAATTTCGACATAGTGGTTAGCCTTACGGGCTGACCGATTACGGGACCGTCGCGGGGAAAGCCTCGAGGCGGTCCCGCGTTTATGGGTGTTAGGAAAGCGCTTGCGAAAGTCATCCTTTTTTCGGCCACCCGTTCCAGAGAAAAGCAAATCCGTTGACTCCACACTTGGTGGAGTCAGGTCTGGCGGTATTGTGCTTCCAGTGGGTCGGAATTCCACTGCAAGGCCAATTCCGTCAGAGCAACCAGGCACAGCCGATTTCCATATGATTGAGTCTCACCAAGCGTAAAGGCATCATGCCACTACATGGGGTCACGATGTCACCTCACCAGCACCTCCTTGCCTCGGAAGGCGATGCCGTAGGTGCGGATGCGCTCTGGCGCGATGCCGCGCTCCACGAGGCCCGCCACGTAGCCCCTGTCCTCGATCTGCTGACGCGCACGGGACACGGTGTCGGCGAGGGTCTGTTCGTCCCAGTCGTCGAAGACCTTGAACTCCATCACTACGGCGGGGTCAGAGCCGGATGCGCCGTCGGTGGGCACGAGGGCCACGTCGTAGCGCCCGAATCCGCTCTCGCGGTTGGACTCCACGCTCCAACGGCCGCGTAGGCTCGCGAGCAGCCCCAGCACCAGGTCGTGATGGAAGCGTTCGGGATCCGACATCGAGGGGTGCGTGCCAGAGTCGAAGCTGCTCGCGCATGCGCGTGTGACATCGGCGAGACAGCGTGTGGCAACCCGCGCGTCGCCCGCGAGGATTGCGCGCTCGAACTGGCCGTAGCGCGCGTCTGTGACGTCGAACCAGTCCCGCACCATGCGGTCGAAGGTCTCACGGACCTCCGTGTTGGTGAGCGTCAGCCGCCTCCGCTCCCTCGTGGGGAACTCCGGCAACGGCCCCGGACAGGTGATGTATCCCGCCGCCAGAAGCAGCGCCCACACTGCGCCGGGGTGCGTGCCGAGCTCGGAGAACACCTCTTGTTCGTCACTGTCAGCAGGCCAAGTTGGACTCTTCAATCCAACCGCAAGCAAGGTATATGCAAGTACGATCCGGTGGGGAACGGTCGGCGCAATCACACTGCGCATTGGCGCTTCGAAGAGAAGGATGCCTGCTTGTTCATGTGCCAAGAGATGGTAATTCTGTATGCCGGAGGTACGTGGGGAGAGGTCAATCCTAGCCTCGAGGCTTTCTTACGTTACGTATCAGCCTAAACAGGTTAGGTAGTAAAGCGCGTTAGGTTTGTACGCGACGTGGATAAGGCTGTGAAGGCCGTTCGACGCGACAACATTTGGAGGGAGGGCTTCGTGACAGTACAGGAGAAGCTGGACCTTATGTATGCGGAGGGGGAGAAAGAGGGCGGGTTAGAAGGCGAGAAAGAAGGGGTTGCCCGCGAGCGTAGCCGCTTCACTGCGCTGCTGCGCCTCGTGAGCTCGGGTGAGATGGACGTGGAAGACGCCCTCGACAACCTCGAGATACCCGAGGAGGAGCGCGCGCCCTACTGTGAGGTGTCAGCGCTGTAGCTGGACGTGTGGTTTGAGCACGGCGTGCTTCTTCGCCGGACATGTTGCGACACGTAGTGCCTCTGCAACAGTAATTCACCGCAGTACTCCTCGTTCGTGCGTGAACGGGGAGGCGTTTCACGTCACGTGTTGAGGTGCCAAAGGCCGCCACCAAGAAACGATGACCTCGTAGGTGTCCACTCGATGATGCCTCGCTTTTCCCCTCCCAGATATTCCAAGAACGACGTCTTGGTGCGTCTTTCGCAAGACATTTTGGAAACGATGTCTGCAAGCTGCTCGACAGCATCTCGTGCATCTGTCGGCCGTGCCCTCGTTGCACGGCAATGGTTGGGTCAAGCGCGCCAAGCGCCTACAGGGCCTTCCCAAGCTCTGCAGAGGGTAGCCCCCTCTCGTCCGATATGGCCCATGGCGGCCTTCTTTCCCTGCGCGAACGGTAAACTACGCACAAGGAAAACCAGTGTGCGTAGTTTCGGGAAAAAGCCCTGTTGCCCCAGCCTTCCGCATGCCGAACTACGCACATCGCGATGCGGTGTGCGTAGTACGCTGCCGGCAGACGACCCCCACGGGCACAGCCAGTGTCTTCGCCGTCCTGCAGATCGTGTCGGCCCAGCCGCCCCGCGCCGCAGCAGATCGATGCGCAGGGCCGCACTCGCACCAGCGGTTGTTCCACTCACGCGCGCCGACAGAGAATCGCGTGCGGGAGGCCGTGTCGCCGTTGCCGTTCGAGGGCCTGCCATCGATCGTGCCCCCGCTCAACACGAGCCCGAAGCGCCCGTCCGCATCCCGCGTGACGCCCGGGCAGGTGACCAGCCCCCGCCTTGAGGTAGAGGCGCATGAGAAAGCCGCCGTTCCCCAAACTCGGCCGCACGCCGCACGCGATGTCCGCGACGCGCCCGCCCCGGCTAGTTCTCCTTCGTGCGGCTGAAGGGTCGGTCTCGGGCGTCTCGCTGATGCAGCTCGTCGCGATCACGTCCTGGCCCCGAGCTCGATGGCCTCAGTCTCGGGTGGGCGGGACGTTCGGCTTTGCCGCAGCCGGTCGGTCGCGCGGTCGCGAATCGAGTGCGTGGTCTGTGTCATCCTGAAAGCCCCGAGTGCGTGATTTGGGCGTCGAATCACGCACTCGGGGCACCGCCGATGACAAGAACCACGAACTCGATTGGCGACCGCGCACTTGGCTCTGGAGCGAGGGAAACACCTAAATCGTTACCCGGTTAGCGGTCAGATTACGGTCTGTTCGTTTAATATACCAGCTTTTAAGCTGTTCATAAGGAGTCCAAAGGGGTATACTATAAGCAAGTATGATTCGGTAACCCTTACGATAGGTGGGGCAGAAATATGGCGAACATTCGAGAGCATGCGAGCAAGATGCTTGCCAACAACACACAGCGTAGAAAACGTGCCGTCATATTCGTGATTCTGTCGGTAGTCGTTGGGTTATTGACGGCGAATGGGCTGCAGCAGCGTGCGAGCACGCTCACGTCCGCCTCTGCGGACCGCGACGAGACGTCGTCGTTCACGGGCGCGGCGAGCTCGGGCGCCGTGGTCGGGGAGGTGGTCTCGGGGCAGGGGTCCTCCTACGTCGGCGAGGTCTCGGGCGGCGAGGCCGAGATCGGGGGCGATTCCGGGTACGCGGAAACGCCTGTGACCTTAGGCGGCGAGGTGGTGGACCTGCAGGACCAGGACGCGGGCGAGGGGCAGGACGCCCTGGGCGGCGACGAGGGGCCCGACGAGGAGCGGGAGGCCGAGCAGCCTGCCGAAGAGCAGAAGGCCGAGGAGTCGGAGGCCAAGGACAGCGCCGACGAGCTGAAGGCCGAGGACTCCGCCGAGTCTCCCTCCCAGAAGCAGCTGAGCGCGAAGGCCGGCGAGGGGAAGGACGCGACCGTGAGGGTCGACGCCCCCGCCGAGGCGAAGCTCCCCGACGGCGCCAAGCTGCGCGTCGTCGA
>ONMP01000029.1 GCA_900318935.1 uncultured Actinomycetes bacterium | reverse complement strand
GATCAGCTGCAGAGAGGAAGACGACATCTTCCTGTTATACTGCCCACATCAGGATGATTATGAGCGGTTGATCAGTGAGTTCCTGTGCGATGTATTATCCGCGAAAGAGAGTACAGACAAAGTCAGCATCAGATTCGGCATTTTTACTGATGCACGACAGGTGGAGAGTATTGAATGTGGAGTTTGTGTTCTGCTCGACATGTTCCCACGAACGTCCAATGGGCAAAAACCGGTGGATATGTTCCTTGCGAACCTAAAAACCGTGGATATGTTCCTGGAGCCAAAAGTGCGAACAGGCAGAATCGTGGATATGTTCCTGACCGCATTTTTGCGAACAGGCACGAAGAATGACTATCTATTTCATTTCCTCGTGCCATCCGGTACAAGGGAATATATCGCTTCAATATGTCGGCATTCAAAACGATGAATCCTTTTGAATTCTCCCCTTACAATCACACGTTGGGGGGAGGGTTCAAAGGGGTTCATCGTTTTATTGTATCAAATCTGCGAGAGGGATAGACTTTGTACTTGCTAACCCGCCGTTCAACATGAAGGACTGGGGTGGTGACCAGCTGACCGAGGACCCGAGGTGGGAGTTCGCAACGCCGCCTGCTGGCAACGCGAACTTCGCCTGGATGCAACACATGATTCACCACCTTGCGCAGGGCGGACACATGGGAATGGTCCTTGCCAATGGCTCACTGTCTTCGCAGACGAACAACGAGGGAAGCATCCGCAGGGCCATCGTCGAGGCGGGGCTGGTCGAGGGTATCGTTGCCATGTCGGACCGCCTCTTCTACAGCACGGGTATCCCCGTGAGCCTCTGGATCATAAGCAAGGAGCCAGGTCGTCAGCGCAAGACGCTCTTCGTTGACGCTCGAGAGATGGGCACCATGGTGAGTCGCAGGCTGCGCGAGTTCACCGACGAGGACATTGCCAAAGTAGCCAAGGCGTTCGACGCCTTCCGCAGGGGCGAGCTGGAAGACGAGAAGGGCTTTTGCGCGGCCGTTGACATCGAGGACATCGCCAAGCAGGAGTACATCCTCACGCCTGGCCGCTACGTAGGCATCAGGGACGAGGAGGACGACGGTGAGCCCTTCGAGGAAAAGATGGCACGTCTGACCGGCGAGCTTGCCAAGTGCTTCGAGGAGTCGAACCGCTTGCAAGAGCAGATTCGGAAGAACTTGGAGGCGATCGGGTATGGGCTTTAAGACGCTGCCTCTTGGGGACTGCATAACACTCTGCATAGATCATCGTGGTAAAACACCCGCAAAACTTGGCGGAAACTGGGCGGAAGCTGGCTATCGAGCCTTATCTGCAAAAAACATCAAAACAGGTATTATCGTGCAACCAGATGCAATTCGATTCGTTGATGCGGCTTTGTATAGAAAGTGGATGCCAGACGAAATAGAACGTGGTGACATTTTGGTTACGTCTGAAGCTGTCGCCCACGAGCTTGTAGGTGGGCACGGGGCTCTCGAAGTCGCGGCGGACGAGGTCGGGCCTGGCCGGCGCGCCCTCGTCCGGCACGGTCGTCGTCCTCGAGGCGTTGGGGCACCTTCCGCGAATGCCCAGCTCACGCATGTACTTCCTCACGCGGTAGCGGGTCGTGCCCGCGAACTCGGGGAAGTCGGCGGCGAGCCTCGAGTGCACCTTGCGGAAGCCGAACCTCCCCTTGCTCGCCCTCCATATCCCGAGCATCGCCTCCTTGAGGCCGGCCCACGGGTCCGCGCCGTCCGGCCTCGCGTTCAGCCACCTGTAGAACCCGCTCCTGCTCACCCCGAGCGCGCGCGCCATCATGGCCACGCCGAAATTCGCCCTCTCCTCCAGCATCAGCCGGTGCCTGTCCTCTACGCTTGGCTCCTGGCGAAGAAGGCTGCCGCTTTTTTTAGGAACTCGTTCTCGAGCTCGAGCTCCCTGATACGCCTGTTCGCCTCGTCGAGGGCCCTCTGCTCGTCGGTCCTGCCGCGCGTCACCTTGCCCTGGTCTCCGAACTTCAGGATCCAGTCGTTGAGGGTCTTGTCGTTCAGGCCGAGCTCCCTCGCGCAGCCCCTGATCGTCTTCTTGGGATCCAGCTCCCTCGCCTTCAGATAGTACTGGACCGCCTCGACCCTGAACTCCTCGGTGTAGCGCCTCCTCGCGGCCGCCTTCCTCGAGGCCTCCATCTTCTCGACCTCGCTCGCGCTTACTGACATGTTCGAAACTCCTAGCTGTAGTAGTTATGTAAGGACTAAGGACAATAGCAATCAGGGCGGGCCCTTACCCTATTAACCCCTTGTCCACTATAAGATTACAGCTCAGCCGTGCAGCGCTCGCTCAACGCGGGGGCCTGGTCATGATCGCGCCGGGGAGCACAGAGCGCTGGGACCGCGAGGCGTATGCAGAGCGCGGGCCGCGCAGGCACGACGACCGCCCACGCGGCGTGTACCCGAGGCGCCACGCCGAGCCGCACATGAGCGACGGCGCGATCGCCGTCGTCTGCGTGCTCATCATCTGCATCATGGGCCTCATGGCCTGGCTGGGGATGACGCTCACGCGGCCCGTCCGGGAGGAAGAGGCCGAGCTTCCCACGCACAAGGTAACGCACGACTCGATGACCGCCACCAGCACCTACGACGGCGAGCTGATCCACTGGTACGTGATGACGGACCCGGACTACCGCATCCAGTACCTCGTGAACGACCGTGGCGGCTGCTGCGTGAGGCTCGACAGCAATGGCAACGTTATGGGCGTCTCCGACGGTGCCGGCGAGACTGGCGGCGACGAGCAATCCTACGACTATGACTACGGCTACGACGAGACGGGCGAGGGTTATGGCTATGAGTGACGACGGTCTTCCCGGCTCGGCCATGGTGGTCGCGCTGTGTGTCGGGCTGCTGGGCGTGGTTATGCTTGGCGCATGCGCCATGGTCACGGCGCTCTCGTGGGCCTTCGCCGTCGCGAGCGTGCTGGTGCAGGCGTAGGCATGTGCTAGAGAAGCTTCCTTCTGGCTACCCTCAGATAGAGCTTCTTAAACCTGCCGTGTGTGCCGAACACCTTCTCGTCGGTGGCGGTCTGCTCGTGCGCCTGATACTTGATCTCGGTCAACTCCAGCGTGCACAGCAGATCCGCCACCTGCAGGAGGCGGTACTGCGCCGGGCTGGCGTCGCGATAGACAATTGCGTTCTTCGAGAGCGCGTACTCGACGGCATCGTGGATTGCCTTGGTCACGATGCCTTGGCCCTGATCGTAGTAGACCTTGACCGCATCGAATGACTGGAAGTAGGCAAGCTCGTCGAAGATGAGGTTGACGATGTCGCGCCGGATGCGCGCGGTGAGGGCGTCCCTGTCGCTGACCTCGCGCTTGACGTAGGAGAGCGTGCGATATCGAACGGGCATGTGCTGGAACATCATGAAGAATGCTGACAGCATCCTCTTGCGCTGCTCTATGCCCATGCCCCGGTAGTCGTCATGGCCGTTCATCAGCGGAGACGCGTGCAGGGGGACGTCCGGTAGGCCCTTCTGCCTGAGGGCGGCCTCGTAGAGGGCGATGGGACCGGATATGTCCTTCGCCTGGTCGTGGAAGACGAGGGTGACAAGGTAGTACCGCGAGTCCTCGGACCCGCTCTCATCGACCATCACGCTGAGCTCCAGCGGCATCAGACCACCCCTCCATACAAAAGAAGCCGGGAGACAACTCCCGGCACTCGGAAGCCTTCCCCAGAGGGGACGACCAATTACTTTATACCCAATTTCGGCGGTCAGCGCAAGGGCGGCCTGTGCAAAGGAGAAATGCGGCGGGGAAATAGTCCCCGCCCGAGGGTGGGCGTGCATTACGGCAAACCCAGTGACTACATCATACCCCATTCCGGCAGCGCCGAAACGTTCCTGCGGCAAATAGCTGGCGGCATTAAGCGGCCCCCTGAGCCTCGGCTCGGTAGCCGCGCACGGTGGAGGGCTCGATGGTGCCGGACTCCTGCTTGTAGTCCACGAAGCGCTCCATGAACTCCGCGAGCGTGAGGCTGCTGGCGAGTGCGCCTCCCCTGCGCTCCAGGTCGAGGATCAGCTCGTCGCGCCTGCGCTTGGCCTGCCTCTCCGTCTTCGCCTCGATGGTGTGGAAGGTCCTGACCGTCTCCCCGGTCATGGGGTTGGTGTGGGAGAGGGTGACCTCCCACTTGTCGGTCCCGCGCCTGCGGCGCATCCCCCCTGTACTTGTACCTGACCTCTGACATGCTCGTCTCCCGTCGACGATTCGGGCGCCCTTGCGCCCTTCCCTCGATCACCTGACCGACATGTTGACCGACAAATGACCGCCAACGAGATGTCGGAAGCGCTGAAAAACGTGACAGCCCATGGAAGCATGGGTTAGAATGTCCACAGTTTCTGCACGTAAAAGGCCTGCGGGCAGAAGCACGGACACTCTGGGGAAGGGCTGAACACGCCTCTGGGTCACTCATAACCCGGAGGTCGTAGGTTCAAATCCAGCTCCGGGCCTCGCGCGACCAACTACTCGCGAGCTCTTCGGGGTCCGCCTTTATATTCGGAAAACCTGATTGGTTGGAACGTGTTCGGATTCCTGCTCCTCGACCCGGCTGCGGTGCGCCAACGAAACATGCTTCGTTCGGGCGTACCCGTTTGAGCTTTCCGCCAGTCGCAAGTGTCGCGGGAAGAGTGCCGAGCCTCGAGCGGCCATCACCCGCACGTGGCCCCAGCCCTCGCTCACCAGACAAACGGGATGAGCCGCTTGGTCTTCCCCTTGTACCTCACATACGCCTCGCCAAAGTCCTTTTCCAAACGCTTCTCCTCGAAGAGCACCTGAACGGACATGATTAGCGCGTAGGCAGCGAAGACGAGTGCGGAGCCCACACTCCAAAGGAGGACGATGACGCCGAGGTAGTAGATGAGGATTCCGAGCAGCATGGGATTGCGGCAGATGGCGTAGGGTCCATCGGTCATGAGCTCGCTGGTCCGCGGGGCGACCTCGTGGTTGAAGGCGTCCATGGGGTTTCCTTTCCCCACGTTCCTCATGTGCACGATTGACCAGACGCTGAGGCCGAGGCCGATGACCGCCAGGGTAGCGAAAGCAGCGCCCCTCGCCGCCGAGAACTCAAAAGGGCCCGAGGCAAGCCACATGATGGCGGGCACGCCCAAGACGAACAGCGCGAAGCCCATTAGGTATCCCACGGCATCTCTTCTGGCTTCCACCTTCGTCACCTACCCCTTTGGAGAACCGATCGTCGTTTCGCAATTCTAAGGCATCTGTGCGCCTGCGGCGCATGGCGCGGGCGAAACCCAGCCAAGAGAAACAAGCCGACGAAGAGCTAGCAGTCTGCCAAGGTTGACCACTTCCCCTGGCTTGCCTGACGCATGATGCCGTCCTCCAGTCTTCCTGAGACGCTTGCCTATGATTTGCGTATCATATGAGCAGGCATTTGCAAGACGCGGTCTAACAACGGGAGGACAACATGTCAGAAAAGCCGAGCAAAGAGGGGCTTGCCCAGCAACCGAGCCAGAATCGCGCCAGCTTCGAGGTCTCCGATGAGCTGCTCGATGGCATCGTCGGCGGGTATGACCCGAACGCCTACAACCCAGCTGCCGTAGCCAAGGAGATGAAGGCCGTGATCGCCAACGCGAAGCAGTCTGGAATGAGCAGGGAAGAGGCGGGAGAAGTGTACATCGCGTCTTCGGTTGCGGTGTACGCTCAGTTTGGGCCCAGCAGCAAGGAGTACCAGCTCGAGATGGATAAGTACCGCTATCTCGTGGAAAACTGGGACATCCTGTAGCGCACTCGCGATGGCCCGTCCCCACTATCCCCGGCCGCATGAGTCATTTCGCCTTGAATGGAGTTGAGCAAGACAATATACTTACATTGTTACTACATTCGAGAATTGGAGATAATATGGCTGCGTCGTCAGTGACAATCAGGGTCGATAGCGACATCAAGGAAGGTGCCTCGCGCATCGCGGAGTATTTCGGTTTCGACCTCTCTTCTGTAACGCGCGCATTCTATAAGCAGATGATCCGCGAGAACAGAATTCCCCTTAACCTTTCTAACCCCGAGCCCAACGCCGAATCCCTGGAGTCGATTCGTGAGGCCGACGAACTTATTGCTGCAGGCGGTCCCGGCTACAGCTCGGCAGCGGAGATGTTCAAGGCGATGGGGCTGTAGATGCTGCAAGCCCTGTATACCTCGAAATACGAGCGCGATGTAAAAGCGCTCGTAAAGAAACACTACGAGATCGCGCCCCTTGCCGAGGTAGTCGACCTTATCCTTGAGGACACCGAAGAATCGAAGCTCATACTGCAGCAGCACCATAACATGCATTCGCTGAAAGGCGCTTGGTCGGGTAGCAACGAGTGTCATGTCGCAAACGCAAGCGACTGGCTTGTGATTTGGAAGACGGGAAACGGGCTCGCGGTTTTCCAGCGCACGGGTTCACACGACGAGCTCTTCCGTTGAGATTACTGAGACGTCGATTTCGACGGGCATCAATCTTGTCAATAAGGCAAACCTGAGCTCGGCACGCTTCTTGTTTTACAGAGATCTGGCTATCGTCGAGGAAGATGACACAGCAAGTCTTTCCGTTCTCGAGGCGAGCGGTTCTTCCGACATCGACATGCTCGTTGATGGGCCGGGCTCGCGTGCTGGTTGTGTGCGGGCTTACAACCATGTTCATCAGGCGACCGGCAAGATGACGAATGTGTTTGGCATCGGCGAACTTAACTCGGGTCGCTCGGGGATAGTGCGCCGAGAGATGCGGCGGTGTCCGAGAATGCCAGAAGCATGACCTCCACCCACAGGTTTTGGACCTGAGCCAAAAGATGATGGGCTAGTGCCCCAGCAGCTCGTTCATCGGGCGGGGAAAAGAGCGCGGAAGACGATTCTGCCTGCGTCGTCCTCGTCCACCTCGAGCTTAAGGTCGTTCTTTTCGGCGATTGCCCGCGCGATCGAAAGGCCGAGGCCGTAGCCGACCTTGCCTCCCGAGCGGTCGCGCGATCGCTCTCCACGCACGAACCGGTCGAAGAGCGTCGAGAGCTCTCGCGACTCGACGTCGTGCGCCCAGTCGTTACGCGTTGCAAACACGGCGGTGCGGCCTGCCTTCGTCACCTCCACCAAAATCGTCCTGTCGCCCGTCGCATATTTGATGGCGTTGTCAACGAGGATCTGCATGAGCTGCCGTATGGCAGGCTCGTCGCCCCTCACGCGCACGTCCTCTTCAATCGATGACACGAGCTTCTTGCCTTGTGCGATGGCGATCTGCGAGAAGGTCTGGATGCACTCGAATGCGGTGTCGCTCAGTGATACGTCGCAGAGCACGACGTCGTCCTCCTGCTCCTCCATCTTTGAGAGGACGATCAGGTCGTTGACGAGCTGCCTCATGTTGCTGACTTGGCGGTTCGTGCTGTCAATCCACTCCTGCTCCTCGGGCTGGTCCGCAAGGTCCAGCTCCAGGATGTCCATGTTGGTCGCTATGACGGAGAGGGGAGTCTTGAGCTCGTGCCCGGCGTCCGCGACGAATTGCTTCTGCTTTCGCGCGCTTTCCTCCAGAGGTCGCACGATGAGGTCGGAGAGGCGAACCATACAGAGCGAGGCGATGACAAACGCGCATCCGCCGACGATAAGCCCGACCATAAGCAGCTGTCGCAAGGCCTCCAGGTCTGTAGTGCAGTCGAGAAAAAAGACCCTTCTTTGAGCTGCAGACTCGTCGACCAAAAACTTGTAGTCATCCAGATACCCCTCCGGCTTTCCCAAACCGAGGGCGCTCTGGGTGAGTTGACGGGCGTACTCATCGGCAAGCTCGCCATCCCCCCGGCTCTTTACGTACACGCTGCCGTCCTCGGCCACAAGTACGCAGAAAAAGCGACTGCCGTACTGTGTGCGCGCGGACTTGCGCCCGCCGTGCTCCATGCGCTTCAAGGCATCGAGCTCAGAGTCCGGCGCCTGCATGCCGTCCTGCCCCGCAACGTGCTGGCCGTCCTCGACATCCTGTTTGGGGAGCTGCTGATCGCTCCCGCCTCCCTGGAATCGCTGGTCGGCGTCGAAGCCCGTGCCGCTCTCGCTTGCGATCTCGGTGAGCGCACGGTGAAGATTTGCGTCGACCTGCAGGTAGTGCGCGTAGTTTATGGCAGATATCAAGACAAGAAGCGACAGGAACACCGCCACAATCGATACAAGGACGATCTTTCGTCTCAGTCGCTTGATCACGGAGTCGCTCATGACTCTTCCCCGTACGAAAGGAGATATCCGGCATTGCGTACGACGCGAATCTTGACTTCGGAGCCTATCTTCGCGAGGTTCTTGCGCAGATAGGAGATGTTGGTAAACACCACATTGATCTCCGCCTCGGAATCCCATCCCCATATGTGGGACATGAATTCGTCGGCACTCACGATCTTGCTGGGGTTGCGCATGAGCATCTCCATGACTTGGAAGCATTTGTTCCCAAGGCGCGTGCTCTTTGTGCCGCAGGTCAGCTGGTAGGTCCCGCTATCCAGTTGCACGTCACCGAACGAGACCACGTCCGGTGTGAAGGTTTCGGCCCGGCGAAGGAGCGCTCGCACACGCGAGACCAGTTCTTTGCCCGCGAACGGTTTGGGCAGATAGTCGTCGGCCCCGCTGTCGAAGCCCGTGACGCGGTCGTCGAGCTCGCCCAGAGCGGTGAGCATCATCACGGGCAGCCCCATGCCTCGCCGTCTGATTTCCTTGAGTACCTCGAGGCCACTCAGGCCCGGCATCATGATGTCGAGAATGGCGGCGTCGTAGTCGCCGTTTATCAAATGGTTGAGAGCGTCCCTCCCATTGCTTACCGCGTCCACGGTATAGCCGCTTCGCTGGAGCAGTATGGTGACTCCCCGCACGATGTCCGGATCGTCTTCCGCAAAGAGCAGCTTCATCATGACTCCCTAGAACGTCTGCGCCAGGTCAAAGATATAGAACGCAATCATCCCAAAATAGCACACGAGGCGTAACCACCGAAGCATGCCGGGAATCTCCTTGTGCATGCGCGTGGTCAGGACTCCCGAGAGCAGCAAGACGAGCAACAGCGGCGAGACGATGCTGGCGCATGCGAAGGTTGCGCCGGTCACCACCGCAAAGCCCACCGGAAGCGTCACGCACAGGCCCGCTACGATGAGCAGGGGAGCGCACGGCGAGATGCCGAACCCGGCACCAGCCAAGAAGAGCGCCGGGATGTGAATGCCTCCCTCCACAGCCTCGCGCATCTTGTGGTGGTCGCGGCATTGCTCTCCGCACACTTTGTCGCCGCGCGCCTCTTGCACCCAGCCGTATAGAAAATAGATCCCCATGCCGATGATGAACAGGTCGAAGGCGCGATTGACCCACCCTGCGGCAAACAGCTCACCTTGCAAAAACCCCGACTGGCCAACGAGGGAAGCTGCGAGGCAGAGCGCGGCGACGCTTGCAACCTTGCCGAGATAGAATGAGAGGAAGGCAATCATCGACTGCCGCGCGTTGCGTGCGTGCGTCATGACGTAGCCCGAGAGCAGAATCCCAGCGCCCGACCCACAACAGGTGCCGCAACCCAACCCCACCGACGTCGCAACCGAGACGCCCTCCAACAACAGCGTGAGACCCATCATTATCCCCTTTCGCACCCTATGAGCGCCGCGCCGATGGCCCCGTTGAACTGGGGGTGTGCGGCTACGTACACGTCCTGCATGAGCTCTTCCTCAAAGGCCTGGCGAAGCCCGACGTTCAATGCGCCTCCGCCGCTCATCAGCACGTCGCCGCCCTTCTCTGACTTGCGCATCATCTTGATGATGCGCCGCGCCATGGACAGGTGCATGCCGGCGAGTATGTCGCGCCGGTCGTACTTGCGCGCGACGAGCGAGATCACCTCCGACTGTGCGAACACCACGCAGGTGGAGTTGATGTCGCACGGCTCGGTGCTCTGGAGTGACAAAGGCCCCACCTGATCGATGGTCGTCTCGAGAATCTGCGCAATGACCTCCATGAACTTGCCCGTTCCCGCAGCGCACTTGTCGTTCATCGAGAAGTTCTTCACGGTGTAGTTGGCGTCCAGATAGATGATCTTGCTGTCCTGTCCGCCCACGTCGACGATCATGCCCGGTCGCCATTGCGGCGGGGCGGTGATGCGCACGCCATACGCATGGGCGGTGATCTCGCTGATATCATCGTCTGCCACGTCGAGCACCTTGCGGCTGTAGCCTGTCGCCATGATGTAGCCCAGCTGCCGGTCCGTGATCTGGCTGCGCTGGCAGAGCGTGTCGACGAGGGCGCTCGCGGTACCGCTGTTGTCGATGCCCGTGTTGCGCACCATGGTGTCGATGACGTTGCCCCGCTCGTCGATCATAGCCGCCTTGAGGTAGGTCGAGCCGCCGTCCAGTCCTATGTAGTACCGTTTCATGTTTCCTCCGTTCCAGCACGACTTCGTGGCCGTGCGCCGCTTCGGACCGCGCCTAGCCTCGATTGGCCTTGAGCGGTCCCTTCTTGAGCTTGATGGTCTCCACGAACGCCTCCGAGCGAATGCGCAGCTGTTCGACGTCTTGGTCGGTGTAGTCGCTTTCGAGGCGGATGACGGGAATGCCCATGCTCTCGAGCTCCTCTTCTACGAGGCGGAACTCGTAGTCGTAGACCAGGCATCCGCGCAGCACGTGGTAGATGACGCCCTCCACGCGGTAGTCGCGCACCATCTGACGGAGTCGGTAGATGCGCTGCGAGTTGTCCGCAAAGGTGGGGCACGGGCAAGGTCGCAGCGAGCGGATGGCGAGCGAGCGCATGAGCCCGTCGAACGACGCGTCTACGGGAACGACCGGGTCGGACATGCCGCGTTCCCCCATGCAGGTCTCGTCGGCGACCACCATGCCGCCGGCCTCCTCGATGAGCAGGGGAATCTTGAGGTTGGGGAAGACGATCGGCGACCCCGTGAGCATGATGCGCGGCAGGTCCTTGCGCGAGACGAGCTTGTTGGCATGCGCCCTGCGCTCGAGCTCGTCGTTGAGCGCGCCCATTGCGCTTGCCCACACCCCAGCGTCGAGATACGACGATGCGTTCATAACGGCCATCGCATGCGTGCCGTACAGCAGATTGGGCGTGGTGCGCTTTATGCGCAGGAAGCGCGACAGCTCGTATTGGGCACGTCCCGTTAGGTTGAGCGCGTTTGCGAGTGATTCGTACGTGACATCTTGGCCAGTCACGTGCGAGACCATGTGCATGAGCTGGTAAAGATCGTCCACGTAGTGCTCGATGTCTTCGTCCTCCCGGTTTGCGGGCACATACAGCGGGTGGACAGGCCACTTCTCCTTAAGGAGGCCGGCGATTCTCTTCTTGCAGTCGCAGGTGATGGGCACCACCATGAGCGAGCAGTTCTCGTAGAGGGGCAGCGTGCCCATGTGCTCGAACCCGGCAATCGCTTTCACGAGTGGACATGCGTCGCGCGCCACCACGTCGTCACCGATGGAAAAGGCCGTGTAGTGCCCGCTGCAGAGCTTGACCGGACGAGCGCCGGCGGCATAGATGAGCTCTTGGGGAACCTGCACGCAGTACGTTCCCACCGTCTTTGTGGAGCGCGGCCGCTCCACGTCCAGGCCTTGCACGTAGATACGTTCCAGTGTATCGAAGAAAGGCTCCATCTGCTCCAGCGTGCTGCCAAGGTCGCGCATGCGGCGCAGGTACTTTTGCGTCATGTGCATGGACTTGGTTGCGAAGCGCTGTCTGCGTCGCTGCTCGCGTTGCTCCTGTGCGACGTCTGCGTATGCCATGACCCTACCTCCTGTATCCTTCGACGACTCTTGAGCGTTTGGAGATGTAGATGTCCTTCCCCAAAAGGGTGAGCGAAAGTGCGTGGTCCTCGGGGCAGCACCGCACGCATTCGCCGCACATGATGCACGAGATGTCCGTCACGTCTGTCTGCTCGCGCTCGGTATAGAGCTGCTTGATGCCCATCGGGCAGGCCTCGTAGCACGCGCCACACTCGGTGCATGCGGTGCAGTCCTTCTTGATGCGGAACGGTTGGACGCGGTGCGCCAGCCCCATAAGGTAGCCAAGCGGACAGATCGTGCAGAAGAAGCGGCGCTTGAAGAAGCTGGCAATGAGGACGAAGACCATGAGGAAGCCGCTTGCATACAGGCTCACGGAGAGGCCTGCGGCAACGGGCGTGAGGGCAATCGCCGGGCAGAAATTGCAGAAGTTGCCGCCGACGAAGCTGAGACCAATCATCAGGAGCAGCATGACCCAACGTATCGGTACGAGTGCCTGGTACATCCGCTCGGTCATGGAGATGCCCTCGACCTTGGTCGCTTGCCGAATCTTGTGCATGACGTCCTGGGCGAGGCCCATGGGGCACGCGAAGCCGCAGAGCACCCTGCCAAACACGAGGACGAACCCCAGCGTGCTGACCACAAAGACAACGATGCCCATCAGCGGCAGGCCGGCAAGCTCCTCGAGGTGAGCGAGGTAGTAGCAACTCGCCTCAGTGAGCTGGGACATGTTGGCGGGACACGACAGAACGGGGATGCTGATCCACGAGTAACGCTGCCCAAGCAGCACGCCGCCGAACACCATGAGCGCAAAAAAGCCCACCATGCAGACCCAGCGCACCACCATGAAGGCGGAGACGCGTCGGCCACGCACACGCCCCTTGGAGGACGGCGCACGTCGTGTTGCAAACGGGCCGCGGAGGGTGTCGTGGCGCATCAGGTGGTTGCGGACCACGATGCACGCTACGATGCCGATGGCCGTGAGCAGGCCGATGATCAGGAGCGGCACGAGCTTGGTCAGGTGGTCGATCGTAAACAGTTGCTCGGCGGTGGTCGTGTAGACGTTCGTCTCATACTCAAAGAAGACGAACTGCCATGCAAAGTAGGCAACCAATACCATCAACGTACACACTATGGCTGTTATGAGGCCTTTCTTGTTCATCGAACGTCATCTCCCTTGCTATGCGCAGCGGCGGCGCGCATGCGCGCGGTTGGCAACGAGCATGCGCTGGCCGAGCATCTCGGCGAAGGCTTCGAGGCGGATGCGCAGCTGCTCCACGTCCTGGTATTGGTAGTCCGTCTCGAGACGGAACACGGGAATGTCCATGCTGTCAAAAAGTGGCTCCAGGCGCGAAAGCGCGAAGTCGTATTCGATCTGTCCCTTGAGGATGTGGCAAACGACGCCGTCCACCTCCATCGAGTTGAGGAGATGCTCTACGTAGCGCTCCATGGCCCAGTTCACTACCGAGGCGCTTGATGAGTCGAAGCCGTAGTGTTTGCGAGAAATGGCGCGTATGAGTGCCGTCGTGCCGCCCGAGCTCTCCCGTGCGCTGAGGCTGGCAAAGCGTGACGTGCTGGCGGCATCCACGGTCGCCAGTGTGAAAAGACCCGCATCGTTGATGAGCTCGGCCACCTTATGCTGGGGAAAGAGTATCGGTGAGCCGACGACAAGGATGCGCGGCGCGGTGATGCATGAGCGTCCGATGGTCTTGTAACGCGCTTGGATCTCTGCGGTCAGCTCGTTGAGCGCTGCCGTCCACTGGGCAAGGTTACCGGTCTGGTAATAGCTGTTCGTCACGAGGAGACGCGCCTCACTGTCGAGCACCTCCGGACACTTCACGCAGCTTTGCTCAAAGTCCAGGATGGCTGTCCGTGCCCTGCCCACAAACTTGTTTGCGTTGCGAAGGCTCCGTGCCGTGACTCGCCTCCCAACGTGACGCGCGACTGTCTGGACCAGCGTCTCGGTGGAATGCTCCCACGCCTGTTGTGCGGACGGACTCGTGGACACGGGTGGAATGTCGACGGGCAGGACCGCATGGCCTTCTTGCTTGAGGTGATAGGCGATCTTTCGCATGTTGTCGTTCGCGACGGGCACCACAAAGAGCGGGTCTATGTCCGCGCGTGCTGCGAGTCTAAGGGCGTATCCCAGGATGGATCGGCTCGCGGGATCGCTGTCGCGGGGCACGGCGTCATCCGACCACTGGCAGGACGCGTGGCTTCCGCCCAGCAGGAAGCACGGCGTCGTGTTGCATGCGTAGATGAGCTGTTCGGGGATGCCGTATCCGAGGATGACAACAAGTGGATGCGCATGAGCGTTTTGGGACATGTTGCTGGGGTCATGGGCGAAGCATGCGTGCCAGTTTGCGGCCGTATCCAAGAAATAGCGCAGAGACGGCACGTCTGTGTTGGCCGCGTAGATGCGCTGCAGCGCCTTCGAATACTCGCTCTCGTATGACATTGCTTACCTCCAATCCTTTGGTGCGAAGGCATCATAACGAGCGAACTTCAAACCGAGTTAAAGGCGTGGGCCTTAGCGTGTGGAGAATCTGCTAGAGGCTTTAACTCCGTTTCAAGTCCGTGGGGTATGGTTCGTGGGAAGCTAGGAATATCTTCGAGATGGAGTACGCGATGCAAAGAAACAAGATCATTCGGGCTTTCGTGGCGGTGTGGTGCGTGGTGTGCCTGTCCTATGTGGGTGTGCGCACTGCGGTGGCGGGCTTTATTGACAGCTCGGCGGTAGCGCTTGAAGGCGTAGGGGAAGCGCCCAGCGCGACGGAGTCGGCGAAGCAGGACGAGCCGACGGTGCAGGACGAGCCGACGGTGCAGGAAGAGCTATCGGTTCAGGACGAGCCGACAGAGCGGGTCAAGCCGATGAAACGCGTAGAGCCTAGGGAGCATACGTCCCCCAGCTCCACCGCACAAAGCGAGCCTCTGGCGCAGCCTGAGCCAGATGACTCGTCCGAACGCTCCGATTCTGTGGTGTGGGAAGAGCAGGAGGAAACGGAGCCGCAGGATGTTGACCAAGAGGAGCAGGTCGCTGACGTTCCCTCGTTGGAAGAGTATCTGAGCGGCTTTACCTGCGGATCCTGTCGGCGCAACTGCTCCCTTGACAATCCCCGCTGCCATAACGGCTCACGCTTGGCGGAAGCCAAGGCCGAGGAGTACTACAGCATCTATGGATAGCGAGTGCGCGACGGCAAAAGAGGTGCCGTTTGGCCCCCGCGTATGAGCTGTCCGTCCAGCTCCGCGGGGCATTCCCGGAGATCGACGTTGCGTTCTTACAATCCGAGCTCCAACGGCCCAGGCTTGCCAAACAGGTAGCCTTGCATCATGTCGCATCCCGCCTCAAGCAGGAAGTCGTGCTGGGTCTTTGTCTCAACCCCCTCGACAAGTGTTCGAATTCCCAAGTTACGCGCCATTTCCAGTACCGACAGCAGGATCTTCTTTGAGCGAACGTTGGTCTCCATGTCGCGCAAGAACTCCATGTCGACCTTGAGGACGTCGAATTCGTAGTCTTTGAGCAGGTTGAGCGAGCTGTAACCACAGCCGAAGTCATCCATCCACACTTCGAATCCCGCAGCACGGAAGCGCTCA
This sequence comes from uncultured Actinomycetes bacterium, assembly GCA_900318935.1. Lineage (GTDB taxonomy): Bacteria > Actinomycetota > Coriobacteriia > Coriobacteriales > Atopobiaceae > RUG440. Next base: position 19,035 of record ONMP01000029.1, on the reverse strand, counting down.
ATCTCGACGCGAAGGTTCGATCCCTCTTGCAGCGCACTCTCGGTAATCTCGATGGCAAGCAGCTCGTGGGGTATGCTCCAACGGTCGCAGAGTGTGGAAATCACGTCAAGAATGTCGCACAGGTCGAAGTCGAGTCTCGAGAGATTGATGCTCGCCGGGACGTGGGACAGCCCCTGCGCACGGCACTTGGACAGATGGCGACACACCGTGTCCACGACGCAAACGTCGAGTCTGTGGATGAGGCGCGCATCTTCAAGTGTGGGAATGAACACGAATGGAGCGAGGAGACCACGCTCGGGATCGTCCCAGCGAGCGAGCGCCTCGAAACCGCAGAGCTCACCCGTTCGAGTGTCTATGACCGGTTGCGCGAAGGTGCGTATCCAGCCGTCTGCAACAGCACGCTCTGCATGATGTGCTACATATCGTCTGACAAAGAGGCGGTCCTTGTGGTCCTCGTCGAAGTAACAGTACGTCTTGTCGTAGCGCCCTTTGATGCTCTCGCAGGCGAGTTTCGCGCAGTCGAGGGCCACGTAGGGTGTGACCGTCTTATCCATAAGCATATATATGCCGCATTTGACCTCTGGGGCAAAGGACAGCCGAAATGCGCGAGTCGCGGCGTGAATCTTTGCGCATTTGGAAACGATGTCGGGACTGCTCGAAAGCACCGCGAAGCGATCGATCGAGAGGTGGGCCATCACGTCGGCAGAGAAGGCTTCCTTGATCTGACTGGCTACAAACAGGAGTAAGTCATCGCCATCCTCATGCGAGAAGGTGCGGTTGTAAGACTTGAAGTCATCGATGTCAAAGTACAGGATCGCCATGCTCTCCGGCCTGTGCGGATCATCTATCGCATACTGCAGCAGATCCAAAAAGCGCTCAGTCGTTAGCATGCCGGTGAAGGCGTCGAAGTACTTGAGCTGTTCGTGCGAAATGATGTCTACGTCCGTCGACCCCATCTGCTGCCAGATGTCCAGTTCGTCACCCGCAAGGAACGCGGCGCGTCGGTCCAAGTGGTCCATGTATGCGATAAGGTCACGTGCGGCATCGTTGACCAGTGAGCGCAATGCCCGTTCGCTCATGGCTCCAACTCGAACCTTGAGCATGAGGTCTGGAATGGTGGGAGCTGCGAGACGGCGCGTTTTGGCAGCCATGCCTTGTATAGCCGCAAGAAACTCCTTGTGTGGCAGCTCGTCCAGACGCAGAAGCAGCGTCCTTTCATCCATCGCGCGCATGTAGCCCGGGTCTACGCCACAGGTGACCGCGAGATTCCTAAGCGATTCGAGCGCGGCCTCTCCGACAGTCCGACCTCCCGTCTTAACAACCTCGTCATAATTCGCCAGGCTCAGAACTGCAACCTGACGTGGGGGAACGACGGCCATCTTGTCCTCCTCTCATGCCCAACGTTGACGATTGTAACGAATTGCGCGGACAAGGGGGACGGAGGAGTTTGTCCTCGGCGAGCGGGCGCAGGGTAGCAGGACTGACACAATCAGCAAGGTGGCGAAGATTCTGGACGTGCTCGTGGAGGTCGGCTGCCGGTAGCGAACTACGCACATCGTGGTGCGGTGTGCGTAGTTCGGCATGCGCGAGGCTGGGTCAACTGGCCTTTTTCTCAAAACTACGCACAATGATTTTCCTTGTGCGTAGTTTCCTATTCACGCAGGGGAAGAAAACGCTATCCAGCAGTGCCTCTGACCTCAAGGACAAACTCCTCCGTCCCCTTTGTCCGTGTTACGATATCAAGCATTCTGGAGACCCATGTCCCGACGGAGACTCTGCGATTTTGATTGCTGTTGTTCAACAAGTGCGATTCAAGAAAGGGTGAAGGAAAATGAGGCAAGCAGGGAAAAGAATGCTGTGCGTGTTTCTGTCGCTCTTCATCGCAATGGTCTGCGTTGTGGCGATGGACGCCACGGCGAGCGCGGATGACGTGATTCATGTGGGTGCAGTATATAATATTGATGACATGATCAATTTTGGAGAAGCGAGCTACATACGTCCAGATGATCAAAAAGCAGAATCAACCGCGCTTTCAGGCGAGTATCAATTAACATGGACGACTTACTTGGCTAATCATCAACAGCACCAATTCAATGTTTTGAAATTTTACGGAACAGACTCCAGTAGTAGGACTCTTTACATTGGAGACACGAACGGTGCTAAGCCGACTGGCATTAGAGTTAGAAGTGGTGACGGCTCATACGGCCAACCCTTCGAGTTTGAGGTCGTGCATGGAAAACCCGTCATAAGGCAGGGAGACCGATACGCCATTGGCGATACGATCAACTTTGGGGTTGATGATACTTACATCATAACAGACGATAGTGACAATACCTCCGGTTCGCTCACGGGGGAGAAAACGCTAGCATACAATGGATACCTGCAGGAGTCTGGTAAGCATGCTTTCGGGATAAATGACTTTGACGGTTCATCGTCCAATCTTAATATTGCCGACAGCGACTCCACCCCACCGTATGGTGTAGAAGTCACCGGTGGTTACGGCACGTCGCAGAGTCCGTTCACGTTTGCGGTTCTGCGTGAATGCACCGCCAGCTTCGAAGGCGGCGGGGCGGAGGGCGATGGGCCTGGGCCCATGACGGTTCCGTCCGGCGAATCCATCACTCTTCCCGGCTACGGCTTCACGCCCCCAACGGGCAAGGCCTTCTCCGGCTGGCTGTCCAGCGTGGACAAAAGCGTCTCCCAGCCCGGTGATCCCGTCACCCTGACCGAGGATGTGATCTTCACCGCTCAGTGGAGCGACGCCTGGGCCGTGGACTTCGATTCCAACGGCGGCAGCGTCATTGACGCGCAGTATGTTCTTCCTGGTGCGTGCGCGACCGCACCGACGATGCCGACCAGGAACGGGTACAAGTTCCTGTGCTGGACTATGAACGGCAACGAGTTTGACTTCTCCACCCCCATCACGGGTAACGTCACCCTGATCGCGATCTGGGCAAGGGGCACGAGCATCTGCGAGGGTGGCGAAAGCGGCCAATTGCCCGACGGTTGGACGATCAGCGGCGACTATAGCTGGGAGGTAGGCACGGGCGATCGCGATTCTTCAACGGGTGCTCACGGTGGAGAAAAGAACTTCATTGCAAAAGAATCGAGCGACGGTGAGGCCTGGCTCATCACGCCCGAGTTTGATTTGAGCGGCCTCGCCTCTGCGACGCTGGATTTCTGGTACATCAATCGCTCCTGGGCTGGCGACACCGATGAGTTCGGCGTGTACTACCGTGTAGGCGGAGAAGCTTGGGAAGAACTCTTTTCCACCACCGAGGGGCACGAGTCCTGGACGAATTTGACGCTCGGCCTGCCTGATGGGGTGTTGACGGAGATGGTCCAGATCGGGTTCAAGGCGACCGCCAACGACGGGCACGGCGTTGGCCTTGACGATGTCTTGATTGATGCTGCTGATGCCCCCCACGCCCATTCTTGGGCTTACACCGCCGAAGGTGCGACCATCACCGCGACCTGTGAGGGCGTTGCGGAGGGCGTCTGCTTGGAGCCCAGCGAGACCCTAACCATTGCTGCGCCCGAAGACCTCACCACGGACGGCCAACCCAAATCCGCTACGTTGTCGATATCTGGTGACAAAGCGTTCACCGGCGAATACGATGACGCCATCGTCTACAAGCAGGGCGACACGGTGCTTGACGGTGCCCCCACGAAGGCGGGGACCTACACCGCCTCGGTCACGGTAGAGGGCGCGACCGCCGAGGTCGAGTACACGCTCGTCGTGGATGCCGCCGCGGTGCTCTCGGCGAACGTCACGCTCGGCGGCGAGCTGGGGCTGAACTTCTTCCTTTCCGTGCCTGACGACGTTGTGACCAGCGGAGCCAAGGCTGTCCTGGACGGCCCCCAGGGCTCTGTGGAGATCGCGCTCGATGGTCTCAAGAAGGACGGTGAGGGCAGGTACAAGTTGAGCTACCCCGTCGCCGCGATCAGGACCGACAAGGACATCACCCTGACGCTGCACGACATGGACGGAAACAAGCTGGCCCTCCGCAACTCCAAGGGAGAGCGGCTCGAGGGCGACTCCATGACCTACAGCGTCTACAGGTACTGCCAGGACGCGCTCTCCGAGGGCTCGCCGCTCGACGAGGGGTGGAAGGCCAAGGTCAGGGCTACCTACACCTACTGCGCGTACGCCGTCAGGTGGAAGTATGGCACGGCGCTGCCCGAGGGCGTCGACGCGCTACCCGATGTCACGGCCGCCTCGTCGGGGGTTGCCGCCCACAGGGCTGTCGCGGAGGGCGACAGGCCCGAGGGCCTCGCCGTCACCGGCGTCACGCTGCTGCTCGACTCCGACACCTCGCTCAGGCTTTACTTCACCTGCGAGGACCCCTCCTCCCTCGAGGTGGAGCTCGACGGCAACGAGGCTGGTCTCGTCCATATTGGCAAGGGCAACAAGTACTACGTGCAGGTTGGCCCCATCGGCGTGGCCAAGCTGGCCAACGGGCACACCGTGTCCTTCAACGGCGGCACTTACGAGGTGAAGCTGGACGCGCTCTCCTACGTGTATGGCGCGCTTAAGGGCACGGGCAGCGAGCCGGCGCTCGTCGACCTCTCCAAGGCCCTATGGGCCTACCACAAATGGTTTTCCTTGGGCGTAGTTTCCCGTTCACGGCACGCCGTTCCGCCCTTAATCAAGAAGCGAATCCAAACTCCTTCGGCCGTACAGCACTCGTGCGACGGTCACTACCTCTTTTTTCTCGGACACCCTAAAGAACACTAGGTAATTACCCATTCCCAGCTTTCGATACTCGTGTTTAAGGGGTCGCACGGGAACGTGCATCGGGCAGCGAGATGGCAAGTGAGTAAGGGACTTCATGCCCGCGACAAGCTCCTCCGCCAGTCGCTGAGCGGCTGGCGGATTCTTCAACTCGCCGGCAACATAGGAGACAATCTCCTCCATGTCACGCAGCGCAAGGGGCTGGACCTCGACCTTGTAATCGATCGGCACGACTACCCCGCCTTTGAGACCGAATCGATGCGAGCGCGAAGCCCGGCAAGAACCTCGTCGGGGGAGTAGCGGGTCTCCGTGAGCGAGGCTTCGATCTCCGCCTCTCGCAAGGCTGTGTAAACCTCGCTCTCGAAGGCGAGGTTTTCGTATGCCTCCATGCTCATCACTACCATGTCGCCAGTACCGTTTTTCGTAAGAAAGACGGGCTGACCCGTTCGATGCACGTCGTCTGAAATGCTCGCGAAGCGATTGCGAAGGTCCGAGACTGGCCTGATACTCTTCATAGTTGCTCCCTGCTTCTATCATAATTATGATAGAAGAAGGGAGCCTGTCAAGTTGCGAGCTGGGGAGAGCATCCGATGTGAAATGCCTTCGTCCCCCGACACGCGCGTGATCTTTGCGTTCCCCACGCAAACGTACATGATTGCGAGTACACTCATGCCATCGCTGGGATAGCGCACGGGAGGTGCGGTGAAGATGAACCTGCAGGTGTTTTATGGCATCATGCTGCCTTTTTTGGGCACGAGTTTGGGTGCCGCAATGGTGTTCGTTCTCAAGGACCAGATTTCTGACAAGGTTCAGCGCATGCTCACGGGCTTTGCCGCGGGCGTGATGGTCGCTGCGTCCTTTTGGAGTCTGCTGCAGCCGTCCCTGGAAGGTGCCGAGCATATGGGCAGGTTTTCGTTCGTGCCCGCTGCGGTGGGGTTCTTGGTTGGCATCGGCTTTTTGCTGTTGCTCGACACCGTGACTCCGCATATGCACATGGACGAGCAGGTTGAAGGCCCCAAGAGCAGCCTTGCGCGCACCACCAAGCTGATTCTCGCCGTCACGCTGCACAACATCCCCGAGGGCATGGCCGTGGGCGTGGTCTATGCGGGTTGGCTGGCGGGAGAGGGGGCCGTGAGTGCGGCGGCGGCCCTCACGCTAGCCCTCGGCATCGCGCTGCAAAACTTTCCCGAAGGAGCCATCGTGTCGATGCCGCTGCGGGCGGCGGGCATACCTAAGGGGAAGACTTTCTTGTACGGCATGCTCTCGGGCGCCGTGGAGCCTGTCGCCTCGCTCGTTACCATTGCCGCGGCGAGCGCTGTGTCATCCGTCCTGCCCTACACGCTGGCCTTCGCGGCAGGCGCCATGTTCTACGTGGTGGTGGAGGAGCTCATCCCCGAGATGAGCGAGGGCGAGCACTCCAACGTGGGAACAATCGCGTTCGCGCTGGGATTCGTGCTCATGATGGTGCTAGACGTCGCGCTGGGGTAAGGACGGTGGGGGACGGGGGTGTTTGTCCTGCGGACAAATGCCCCCGTCCCCCACTGTCCTCACAAGTCGTTTGTCTGCGCGGCATGTGCGCGCAAGGCGGCTATGCAGTCGGCGAGCGTGCGGGACCGCAGCTCTCGTGCGACCTCTTCCTCTAGGTCCTTGAACATGTCTCCCAACACAGGTGCGACGTGTCTGCCTACGATGCACTGGTCGCTGGGATTGCGATGTAGCTCAAACAGCTCTACATGGTCCGTCTCACAGGCGGCGAGGTACACGTCGAGCAGTGTGAGCTCCGAGGCATTCGGCACGAGACGAAGCCCCGTCGATCCCCTGCGGCTTTGCACGATGCCCGCCTTGCGAAGCGACCCCGAGAGTCTGCGCACGTAGCTCGCGTTCGTGCCCATGCTCGTAGCCATCTGCTCGGATGACATGGGAGCCTTTGCTTCCGAGACGAGGACGAGCAGATGTAGGGCAGACGAGAAGCGGGTGTCCCTCATAGCACAGCCTCAAACGAGGTGATGTACTCCGTGTTCTTTGGGGCGGCAATGCTCGGGTCGTGGGCAACGAATCGCCCCTCGAGTCCCTGCTCCTGCGCCGTCAGCCAGAAGTGCGAGAGCGCGATGCCCATGTCCACCTTCTGGATGTCGCCGAGTGCGCTCTCCTTCAGGCCGTGCTCCTCGAAGAAATGCACAGCGTTGCCGTCTACGACGGCGCGCCAAGGTTGCTTGTTCGTGGCGGAGGGGGCGAGGCGCAGCATCTGTAGCGGGGCTTCGAAGCTGACCGCCTCGCCAGGGGAGAGTGGCGTGCCAAAGGACCCCCTGAAGAAGACCTGTGAGAAGGGCAAGCGCTCGTCCGACTTGATGGCTTTGCGCATCATACCTTCGCGTAGGGACATCTTGGCGGCGGGGTAGCCGACGGGGCTCGCCACGGGCATGACCTCGCCGGGTCCGACTTCCATGGCCTCTTCGAACGACTTGCGGGAGAGCGACGCCGCTAGCATGACGGTGCCGAGGCCGCACTCCGCCACGCGGAGGCAGAAGGTCTCGAAGGCGAATCCCAGTGAGAGCTCTGCTCCTTGGACGCGCTTGACCTTGGCGGCGACGTAGTCGTGCGCGCCTACGATGACAGGACTCTTCAGCCCGTGTTCGGCCGCGCCGAGGAGTCGGAACTCCATGGGCACGCCAAAGGGAGTCTCGATGTTCTGAATGACGTCCTCGACGTATGCGCGGTTCTCGGGCATCAGCTGCCGATCTTCAAAGGTCCGAACGCTGCGACGGCTCTTGATGATGTCGACGATCCGTGCCATAAAAAACCTCCTAAGTTGTACTAATGATAGATACATCTTAGGGAAAAGGGCGTATCCCGTCAACATATAGAGCATGTTGGGGCTACGCGCCCGACAACTGGATCGAGCCGCGCAGGTATCTTATGAGAGGGTAGCATCTGCCCTTTCATGGCTGGTCATGGCCTGGAACGGAATCATCTTCGACTGCATCCAGTACTGGGCAGAGCGCGATTTTGCGGTTGACCGCCATCACGATGCCATTCTTTCGCAGCCAATTACGCACAATGGATTTCTTTGTGCGTAATTGGCTACAAAAGCGCTGGATTTTGTTTGCTATAATCCCCGAATTGCGCACACGGTATTGCGGTGTGCGTAATTCGGGGGTTTCATAGCCAGACGTCAAGAGCGCCTTGGCGAGGGGCTATCTGCCAGCAAGAAAAGAGGACCGTTATGTACGCCTTCTTGAGCCATTCATCGGCCTGCGACGCCCTGCGAGCACTTGACAAGGACGTAAGCCGTTTTTCACGCTGGCCAAACCGACCACGCAAGTTGCCGCGGTACGGAGATTGCGTGTCTACGCAGCGCGCGTTTCACGAATACGCCCGCGAGGTGGATTTGAAAGCGTACGGCATGAGCGACAATACTGTCCACCTGCTAGTTCCCAGCGCGTCGTCGCGCAGCAGGGGCAAGTCCGCGACCTTTCATGTGTGGAGCAGGGATCTTCCCGCTCATTCGCTGTACAGGCTAAGCGACACGTTGTTTGCGAGTGCGCCCGAGTTCGTTCTGTTTCAGATGGCTGCGCAAAACTTTAAGTCAGAACCCCTGATAGACGACTTTGTTAAGAAAGGCCAAGACGAGCGCGAGTTCCTCAAGAGAATTGGGAGTGATGAGAAGCTTGTATACGACGACCCCTTCTCTTGGGAAAGAAAGGCGAGGCTCATTTCGATGGCTCTTGTTGCGACAGAGTTTGCGGGGTACTATCGGTTGCCCACCGCGCTGCACGACACGCGTTACCGGCAGAAGCCCCTCGTAACGCTAGAGAATCAGTACGCGTTTTTGGGCGCCAACCCAAACCTCTATGGCGTGTCGCGCGCTCGTAAGGCGTTGGAGCTGGCATTCGATCGCTCAGCTTCTCCCATGGAGTCGGCTTTGGCGCTTATGCTGTCGTTGCCTGTTGAGTTTGGAGGCTTTGGCCTACCCAAGCCAGAGCTAAACAAGGGAATCCCAACGAAACAGTTCGAGTCCATGTGGGATGGTGGTCCCGTCATTACGCCGGACCTTCAGTGGGAAGACCATAAGATTGCGGTGGAGTACGAAAGCGATGAGTTCCATAACCGACTTGGGGCAAGCAAGGCGGATTCTGACGCCGTACGCGCAAATGTGCTTACTGCCATGGGCTACGCGGTCTTCCGCGCGACAAAGAGCACGGCTCAGTCTATCTCAAACACCATGCGCCTCGCACGACAGGTGGCTCAGGCTATGGGCGGTGCGGTGGCAGATCCGAGTGAGGTCGAAACTATACGGAGACAGAAGCTGCAATCGCTGCTCATGAGTTCGTAGAGCGCGAGAATTACGCACACCGCATGCCGTTGTGCGTAATTCCACGGTTTTCTTTCTATCAATCCTGCGGAAATGCGAAGAACTACGCACATCGTGCTGCGTTGTGCGTAATTGGCGACAAGACAAGACCTCCGTCCCGCGCGTTGGAGGAGGCGTTCGGAGTGAGGGCCCGCGCTGAGATGCGCCGATGGCTAAATCATGTGCGACAGTATGTGGCGCATCTACCGCGTGGTCGGCGAGGAGGCCTCACGCCAAGTCGCTCGGCGAGCGAAATGCCCCGTCCATGGAACGGCATATAGAAGCGGCTTTATATCAAGAGAGATACTAAAAAGCGACTATGCCGATTATTTGCTCGGCGGAATCGGAAAGGAAAGGGAACGGAAGGGAGCAAGACATGCGCATGAAGGAAGGATTCCTGTGGGGCGGCGCCACGGCCGCCAACCAGTACGAGGGCGCCTGGAACGTGGATGGCAAGGGAGCGTCCGTGCCCGACCACATGAGGGGTGGTGACATCAACACCCCGCGCCAGATTGACGCCGAGTTCGACCCCGACGCGTTGTATCCCAGCTGGGAGGCGACGGACTTCTATCACCACTACGAGGAGGACATCGCCCTCTTTGCCGAGATGGGCTGGAACGTATTCCGTATGTCCGTCAACTGGACGCGTCTGTTCCCCACGGGTACCGAGAAGGAGCCGCTGCAGGCCGGCCTCGACTTCTACGACCGCGTCTTTACCTGCTGCAAGGAGCACGGCATCGAGCCGCTCGTGACCATCAGCCACTATGAGCTGCCGTATTACCTCGTCGAGAAGTACAACGGCTGGGCGAGCCGCGACCTCGTCGACTTCTACTTCACCTATGGCAAGTGCCTGCTCGACCACTTCCACGACAAGGTAAAGTATTGGCTCACCTTCAACGAGATTAACATCGGCACCATGGCCATGGGCTGCACGCTCTCGCTCGGCACCATCCAGGGCTACACCGGTACGATGGACAAGGTCAAGGACGACATCAACGAGCGCTACAACGCGCTGCACCACCAGTTCCTCGCCTCGGCGAAGCTCATCAAGTACGCGCACGAGAACTACCCCGGCGTGATGATGGGCAACATGGACTGCTTCATTCTCACCTACCCGCTCACCTGCGACCCGGCGGACCAGTGGGCCAACCTCGAGCAGATGCGCAAGATGAACTGGTACTGCTCAGACGTGCAGGCGCGTGGCGCGTATCCCTTCTACGCCAAGCGCTTCTGGGAGGAGAACGGCATCGAGATCAAGATGGAGCCGGGCGACGAGGAGCTTCTTGCGCGGGGCAAGATCGACTTCTACACCTACAGCTACTACCAGTCCAACACGGTGACCACCCACGAGGGCGCCGAGATGATGGCTGGCAACATGACCATGGGCGGCAAGAATCCCTACCTCGAGGCCTCCGACTGGGGCTGGCAGATCGACCCCATCGGCCTGCGCATCACCCTCAACGAGATCTACGACCGCTATCACCTGCCGCTGATGGTGGTGGAGAACGGCCTTGGCGCCTTCGACGAGAAGGAAGCCGACGGCTCCGTGCATGATCCGTATCGCGTCGACTACCTGCGCAAGCACATCATCGCCATGGAGGAGGCCGTGGCCGACGGCGTCGACCTCATGGGCTATACCTGGTGGGGTCCCATCGACGTCGTGAGCGCCGGCACCGGCGAGATGCGCAAGCGCTACGGCTTCATCTACGTCGACAAGTATGATGACGGAACGGGCGACCTCTCTCGCAGCCGCAAGGACAGCTTCTTCTGGTATCAGAAGTGCATCAAGTCCAACGGCGAGGACCTGGACTAGGACGGACAGGGGGACGGGCTTTTCATTCAATCCCTTTGGGCGGCCGCCCCGTACAAAACGGGACGACCGCCCTCATTCGGTGCGCCGGGCATGGCACGTACCTAACGGGTGAAAGTCCCGAGCGCGCCCGAAAGCGGGAAGCGCTTAGCCAAGGCGAGGGAATTGCTCGATATGCAGCATGTCTTGACTGACGAGAAGCGGTGCGCTACGGGCCGGCTCACCCTCGTTTGGATGATTAATAACGATTTGCTTATCTTCCTTACCTCAGCTAGCAAAACGTGTTGGACAAATGTGCCAGGTCAATAACGGTTTACCGGGCATGGCATGCCAACTATCGCCTAGCTCTTTGGTGGGAATTAACACTGCTGTATAATAGTTCCGTCCGTAACCAAGATTGGAGGGAGCACATCATGATTCGTACCAATAGCGTGACCCTTACCACGTTGCCTGCCGTAGCGTACCGGCAAAAGTTTGCGTCGGGAGGCTCTGGTGTCGTGATCGTGCGCAGCGATGCCACGCAGCCTGGTATCGCGTCTATCAGCAAGACCTCTGGCGAGGCGATTGTCTCTGCCAACACGCCGCGTGACCTCTACCCGCAGGAGGCCTTCGACGAGGCCATCGCCTTGACCGCTGGCATGCCGTATCGCAAGCAGGGCAAACCCAAGCCGCTGTTCGTCGAGACCTCAGCCGAGGAGGCGCCTGTGGTTGAAGACGAGCCCATCCCTGAGGTAGAGGTGGTCGTTGACAGCGCCGAGTACCAGCGCCTCGTTGATACGTACACTGACAAGGACGGTCGTCTTTCGTATGCCCTGCTCAACAAGGAGCTCATCCAGTTCGCGCATGGCAGCGAGATGGTCAGCCGCATGCTGGCCGCTGGCGAGAGCGAAGACGCAATCCGCCTGTACATCGTGGGTACTAAGTTCCGCAACGTGACGGGCAACAAGGACCTGACGGACGAGCAGGTGCTAAAGATGGCCGAGCTTCTGGACGAAGTCAGCCCGAAGGGTGTGTTCAAGGAGCTCAACGCCAAGCTTCGCAAGCAGCTGGCAGAGCGCAAGCGTGGATAGCGGTTGGGCTTAAGGGCGTCTGTGCATTCCTCTTACCTCGCCCTAAGGGTGATGTGGCACGTGAGGAGCGGGACCGGAGGTTCTTGCCTGACTGATTGGGGGGCATCGTTGGCATCGAGAGTTGCTCGCCTAATACGCCAACAGTTCTGACACGGCTCTGGCCTTCGGTACCGCCACTCATCTCGCTGGTGCTAGGTTTCTGTTTTGACGAGCTCAAACGCCGCCCGCACGGCAGTGGGGGCATCGATGCGCACACTCAGCCAGAAGGTCGCGTGCGCCTCGGCGTCGGTGATGGGGATGGCCTTGCGCGACTCGTGTGCGCTCGTGTTTTCCGGTGCGTTGGTCGTGAAGGTGAGCAGGTCGCTCGTGCGCACCTGTTGAAGAAAGACGATGCGGTCAGGCTGCGTCACGAAATGGCTGTGAGGCAGCATGCGCTCGTGGACCTCGTGCCAGTAGCCGATGCCGCCGTAGACGAGAAAGCTTTGGCCGTCGAGCTCGCCGAAGGAGAGGGAGTCGCGGTTGTAAAGAGCATGCCCTTCGGGCACGTTGGCGTAGAGATCCTCTTGCAGGAGCGTGGTGCTTTGGGTCACGGGCAGATTGATGGGGGCTGTGGTAACGGCGAGATCGCAGGTGCCGTTCAGGAGACGCCTGCTCGCCTCCTCGGCGTCCACGATGTCGGGCTCGACGATGGCCGTCGGGTTCTGGGTGAGGACGAGGGCGCTCAGGCGCCAGGCGGGTGCCGGGGCAACGCTGGCTACGCGGATGGTACGTGCTCGCTTTGCAATATCGGCAAAGTCGTCACGCAGTCGGCGCTCCTCGGCAAGAATGACGCGGGCGTGCTCGAGGGCAATGCGTCCTCGGTCGTTGATACGCATCGAGTTCTTGGTGCGGTCAAAGAGCTGCTGGCCGAGCTCCTCTTCCAGTCGACGGAGCGACCGCGAGAGGGCAGAGGGGGAGAGGTGAAGCTTTGCTGCGGCGGCTTGCATCGTCCCCTCTTCTGCGATCTTTGACAGTTGTTTCAGTTGCTCAAGTTCCATGACGCTCCTTCCGGCTTGCGTGAAGCGCAACCTGGCATGCACGGCTTACACTGTACTCCTAGCAGATTTCCGAACATAATGAAATCAAGGAAATGGACGCCGGAAGGCGGGAGAGGAGACTCATCATGGCAAAGACGTGGTTCATTACAGGTTGCAGCGCGGGTGGCATCGGCGAGGGTATCGCGCGTGCGGTGCTCGAGCACGGCGACAACGCGGTCGTGACTGCGCGTACCGTCAGCAAGGTGGAGGGAATTGTGGCAGACTATCCCGAGACCGCCCTCGCTGTGGCCCTTGACGTGAGCGTCCAGGCTAGCATTGACGCCGCCTACGCGGCAGCCGTCGAGCGATTCGGTCAGGTGGATGTGCTCGTAAACAATGCTGGTTACTGCTACCGCAGCTCGGTGGAGGAGGCCGACCCGGCGGGTGTGCAGGCGATGTTTGACGCCAACTTCTTTGGTATGGTGGCCATGATAAAGGCGGTGCTTCCCGCCATGCGTGAGCGCCGCTACGGTGCCATCGTCAACGTGAGTTCCATCGGTGCCGTGCGCACAGGTGCTGCCTCTGGCTACTACGCTGCTACTAAGGCCGCCGTAGAGCTCATGACCGAGGGACTTGCGGCCGAGGTCGCGCCGCTTGGTATCAAGGCCATGATCGTGGAGCCGGGTGCCTTCCGCACGCATTTTTACGACACCTCGCTCAAGGGTTCCGACAACACCGTGGGCGACTACGCCGAGACGGCCCACAAGCGGTCCGTGGCGCAGAACGTCAACGCGCGCCAGCAGCCGGGTGACCCGCTCAAGGCCGGTTACCCCATCATCAAGGCCATCGAGGCCGAAGAAACGCCGCTGCGCCTCTACCTCGGATCCGACGCGCTCGCAGCCGTGCGTGGGGCGCTGGGTGCCCGCCTCGAGGAGTTGGAGAAGTGGGCTGACGTTAGCGTGACCACCGACTTCGACGCGCCACGCCAGTAAGGGACGACACATGATACAGGGGGTCGGTTCTCCTGCATCATTTCGGCAAGACGCACGGGTGACAAGAGCTTTTGACCTTGTCACGTGATGAAGCCCAAATGATGCATCGGAACCGACCCCCTGTATCAGGAACCGACCCCCTGTATCATCCATGCGGTGATGGTTATTGAGATGGGCAGGGCCGGTGACGACGCCGAGGACGCCGCAAAGAAGGCCGAGGAGGCCAAGAAGAAGAAGCAGGAGGCTAAGGCCAAGAAGCTCAGCGGCATCGGGGAGGGCTTCAAATACGCGGCCGGCTGGGTCGAGAAGGTCGATCCCATGCTCGGCACCCTGGCCGAGTTCGGCTCCACCGTCTTTGGCATGGCGTCCAGCTACGTCAAGGGCGAATGGATCGACATCGCCAAGGGCGGCGTGGGACTCCTGCAGATGTGCGGGCTCATCCCCGCCGGCGAGAAGGAGATCTCGGCCAAGGACGTGCTCGAGGAGGTCAAGTCCCTCAGGAGGGTCGTCGACTCCATCGACCTCAGGACGCTCGACATCTCCAAGGAGGACCGCGAGGATCGTTTCACGCAGACCAGCGTGCGCGTGAAGCAGATGCAGGACAGGATTACCAGTGCCTACGCGATGTTCGATAGAAGCCGCTGAGATGCTCGCCGAACGCGAGGACAACCCTATGAATCCCCCTGCTGTGGACGCCTCCAACGACGAGGCCGTCAAGTACAACACCGAGCTGCGCAATATCATGCTCCAGGAGCAGGAGAAGGCAAAGAAGGGCCAGACCAACGACACCATGTTCATCGACGTCGAGAACACCATGGCCAAGCTGAGGGAGGACCTCTCCACCGTCTGCAAGTGGGTGTCCATCGACGCGAACGACATCAATGCCGGCGCCAACCCCATCGACGTGCTCGACAAGCTCGTGTCCATGAAGTTCAACTGGGACACCCAGGGCTATTATGCCAGGGCGGCCTTCCGCGGCGAGCTCGACACCACCATCAGGTGCTCCTGGGCAGTGCTTTCCACCTTCTACGGCGCCACCGACCCCGTCGTCGCGGACAAGTACCAGCCCGAGCTCGACAACGTGAAGTCCGCGCTCCGGCAGATCGCCTCGCGTCCCGCAGGCCAGTCCCCCGAGGACGTCCGCAAGCTCAACGACAGGATCTACGACAAGGAGAAGGGCTACCACAACGGCAATACGTACATCAACGTGTACAGCCCCTCGCTCGGCTTCACCATAAAGCGCTGCTCGCTGCACGAGGGCAGCAGATACCTCTGGAACGACGAGCGGATTTCCAACGAGAAGATCGACGAGTACCGCAGGCGCCTGCACGGTACCCCTCGCGAGGACCTGGTGCTGGCCGGTCTCGATGTGAACAAGGACGCGCGCCCCACAGGCATCGGCTTCCGCAACCATGCTGAAGAGTATGACGATAGGGGCTACGGTCTCGACTTCGCCCCAAGGTACACCCACGTAAGCATAAGGACGACGATACTTACCGAGGGCAACGAGGTGAAGGACTTCTATACGTACAGCGCCAAGGTATTAGGGCGTGACAGAGAGGTCCAAGTATGGGAGCTCTTCTACTGGTTCGACCGCGCATAGGCAGCGCCGTCCCAAGGTTCAAGACCTATGCCTAGGCCGCAATGGTCGAAGGATGGCGATCGGGGCATACCCCCTTGACTGAACGCCCCCCGTCGGCAACCCGCCGGCGGGGGCGTTTCTCGGCCGCAGGGGCTGGCTGGCATCACTGCCGCGTTTGCTACAGCCTCGCTAGCAGCAGCGATACGAGCCAGATGTAGCAGATGGTCTTTGGGATCATGAGCATGCCGAACATGGGGTTGTTGCGCGCGCCGAGCACCACGCCCAGATAGCACGCGAAGCTCACGAACACGAGCGATGCCATGAGCCACTCGCCGTACCAGCCAACGAGGCAGAGCACGGTGATTGTTCCCATGATCACGAACGGCGCATTGCGGTAGACGCCCCACGCCTGGCTGCCCGTCCCGTCGAACCATCGGTTCTGCGGAAAGAGGCAAAGCGCGGTGCGTACGGCAGCTAGCGCGCAGAGGATGCAGAAGACGCCTGCCTCCAGTGGTGAGAATGCCAAGCCCTGCCCTGGGTGCGCCATCTGCCACATGCCCACAAAGAGCAGAAGATAGAAGAGGGTCATGGTGATGGAGGACACGAGGTTCCCGAGTCCCAGCGCGAAGGAGCGCCTGCGCAACACGCTTTGGTCCTCGCTTGCCCCTCGAAGGTTGACGAGGATACGCGGCACCAGGTGAAATGCGTCGCCGCAGCCTAGGAGCAGCGTCATGGCTCCGCACGTGCGAGCCCACGTGCCGGCGCTGGGAGCGCAAGCAAGGAGCATGCATCCCGCGACGAGCGCAAACACGAGGTATCCTGCGCAAAAGGCACTCTCGCCGATCCTCATGCCAAGGGGCTTTTCTTGACTCATCGTGATCCTTTCCGCAAGCTACCCGTCATGTGCACGTTGTTATTTTGACACGAACGTGTGCGAGAGGGGAACAGAGAAGGGACATATGAGGAGACGGTTTTTTGTTCCAGAGTGAGCGGTCTCGGATTCCATTACACGAACGTGGTTGATCCTGTATGCGAACCGATTCGCACCGTTCTCTCGGGCTGCAGAGGTCTCAGGGAGAAAATCCGTACGGATTCTTCATCGTCAAGCCAGACCGAATCGAGCTCACCCGCAAGTGATGCGCTCTCCCGCGTTTTCGGGCGTGCGGGTGGTGCGTGCGCGCGTTGCGCGCTATGAGGGTGTTGTTGCCGGAGGTGGCCATGCGGGGTACCGGACGGACGCCAGCTGCCGGGAACATGCGTGTTATGATGGAGTATCAGTTTGATGGGAGGCAATATGGGTATGTACGTGAACCCGGGAAATGCGGGTTTCGCCGGGATACTTGCGGGGGAGTACGTAGACAAGACCGGACTCATTGCCCTCGTCAATGCCGTCATAGGAACGCCGAACAAGCTCGTGTGCTCCACGCGCCCGCGCCGCTTCGGCAAGACCTTCGCCGCCGAGTCGCTGGTGGCCTATTACACGCGCGGGGCGGACTCGCGCTCCCTTTTCGAGGGGCTCGAAATCTCCCGCGACCCAAGCTTTGGGGAGCACCTCAACGCCTACAACGTGGTGCGGCTGGACATGACCGGGTTCCGCGGGGCGAACGACGTTGCGGCTGCGGTGACGGAGCGTCTGGTCGAGGATATGCGGCGCGAGCTGCCCGGAACGCCGCTGCGCACGGGCGCGATAGAGCTCGCTCTCTCCGACTTCGTGGCGGTGACGGGCCGCAGGTTCGTCTTTGTGATCGACGAGTGGGACGCGCCCCTGCGCGAGCGCCGCACCAGGGCGTCACAGGAGGACTGGGTGTATTTCCTCCGCCTCCTCTTCAAGAACGCGACGTTCACGGCCGACGCGGTGGCCGCCTGCTACATGACGGGGATTCTGCCCATCGTGCGCTACGGCACGCAGTCCGCGCTCTCCAACTTTGACGAGTACACGGCGCTGGCGCCCGACGACTACGCTCCCTACGTGGGCTTCACGGAGGCCGAGGTGGAGTGGCTCGCCGAGCAGCACCGCATAGACATGGAAGAGCTCCGCCGGTGGTACGATGGCTACGAGCTACCGTATTGGGACAAGGACGCGGATGAGCGCAGGGTCGTGCACGCCTATGCCCCCTATTCGGTGATGCGCGCCTGCAGGCGTCGGCGGGTCGGATCCTACTGGGTGAGCTCGGAGGCCTTTGCCGCATTAAGGGCATACATCGACTTGGACTTCGACGGGCTGCAGCAGGCCGTCGTGCAGGCCCTCGGCGGCGCGGGCGTGAGGGTTGATACCCACTCCTTCGAGAACAGCGTCCATGACGTAGCCAGCCGAGACGACGCCCTCACGTTGCTGTGCCACTTGGGCTATCTTTGCTACGACGCGGCGACGGGGACCGCGTGCGTGTCCAACGAGGAGGTGCGAGCCGAGCTGCGTCAGGCCGTGGCGCAGAGCCGCCACACAGAGGTCGCGCGCATCGTGCGTGGGAGCGACGCGCTGCTGCGGGCCACGTGGGACATGGACGAGGAAGCAGTGGCGGAGGCGCTTGCGCGCGCCCACGACGATGGCTGCGCGCCCATCTTCTACAACGACGAGCAGGCCCTCCGGGCGGTGGTCAAGTCCGCCTACATCGCCGCCGCCGACCACTACGCGACGGTCGAGGAGCTCCCCTCCGGCCGGGGCCTGGCCGACGTGGTCTACCTTCCCAAGCGCGGCGACCCGGCGCCCGCACTCGTGGTCGAACTCAAGTGGGATCGCTCGCCCGAGGCGGTGATTGCGCAGGTGCGCGACCGCGACTACCCGGCCGTGCTGCGCGACTTCGGCGGGCCGGTCCTTCTGGTGGGCGTCACCTACGAGCGCAAGTCCAAGCGCCACGTCTGCCGCATCGAGGAGGCGTGATTCGCGGCGTATGTCGAAGCGGAGCGGACGATCTTTATGTAAATGCTTTCGGTTTTCATTCGTAATTACTAACGTTTTCGTAAGGCGAATCGCGTGGCCCGTAAGGTAGAGCGGCACATTGATCGTATCGAAGCGTGCCGAGTCGGTGGACGTGCAAATCCTTCCCAAGGGCCAGGTGCCCAAGGGCTACGACGCGTCGTGGGCGGCCTTCATTACGAAGTAGCGTACGGACGTAGATGGCGCGGCATGCAGGGTTCGCCGCGCCTGAGCGACAAAGGCAAGAGTGGAAGGCCCGTCCCGCGTGGACGGGCTTTTAGCGCTCTCGGAAAGCATGGCAGCCGAGGTGGACGAGCAGCGTGGGGCGTCGTCCATGTTGCGGAAGGTCACGAGGTCGTTGGAGAAGCCGTCTACGTCCACGGGGATTCTCGTCGCACTGCGACGCTCCGAGCTACGCCATAATCCAGGGCACGGAAGGATACATCCGCATGGACTTGCAGCCCAACCAGTGCGGCTCCGCGACGCTGCACCTCAACGTCGGCTTCGAGGAGACGTACGATCGCTCGCTTCCCGTCACGTGGGAGGGCGAGTGTGGCGATGCGTT
>ONMP01000290.1 GCA_900318935.1 uncultured Actinomycetes bacterium | reverse complement strand
CAGAATCCGCGAGGAACGCATTGTGTACGCTCGTCTCCATGCTCTTACGGGCAACTTCATCGCCGTCTATGATGTTGACCCGGAGACCGATTGCTACTACGAGTTCAGCTCGGCGGACGGTCACGTGCAGGGCTTCACGTTGGCAAGAGAAGGGGAGAGCTTCTTTGAGATGGCTCAGGAGGCATCTCATCACAACGTCTATCCTGCAGACCTAAGCAGGTTCCTCTATGTCTTTACCAAGGCAAACGTCATGGCGGAAATCAAGCGCAGTGGCATGTTTACCCTTAGTTTTCGTCTCGTCGTGGAGGGCGGGCCAATCTATGCCCAGATCAAGGCGGCTAGTGTGGAGGAAGATGAGGGCTCGCGACTGATCGTTGGTCTCTACGACATTGACGCGCAAGTTCGACAGGAGATGGAAGCCGAGCAGCGCCTTGCTCAGGCACAGTCTCAGGCGAAGGTCGATGTGCTGACGGGCGTGAGAAACAGGCTTGCCTATCTGGAGGCTGTGGCACGCATTGACGATCAGATTGTCGCGGGTCAGGTTACACCCTTTGCGATAGTGATGCTAGATATCAATGACCTAAAGAAGGTCAACGACACAGCTGGGCATCGGGCGGGAGACCAGTACCTTCGTGAAGCCTGCAAGGTGATTTGCAACACCTTCAAGCACAGTCCGGTCTTTCGCGTCGGCGGTGACGAGTTCTGCGTCATCGCGCGGGGAGACGACTTCGAGTGTCTGGAGGAGCGGCTCGAGTTCATGGAGAATCGCAATGCTGAAGCCCTGCGATCCAGCGGTCCCGTCATCGCTTGTGGGGTAGCGGCGTATGATGGCGATACGTGCGTGTCAGCAGTGTTTGAGCGTGCTGACAGCGACATGTACGCCAACAAATGCCGCCAGAAGGCTGCGTACCGCTTGTAGAGGGGTGTGACGTGCGCGGGCTGATGGCGCTACACGCGGTGTGGGGCTTGCCGCAGACGTTGGCAGGTCTTGTGGTGGCTGCTGTCGTTCGCGGGAAATGCCGGCGCTTCCGTGGAGCTTGGGTCGTGCCTTGGGGACAGCGCGCAGGCCTCTCGCTTGGTCTCTTTGTGTTCGTACCACATGGTAGCCCGCGTCGTCTCCTCGTCCACGAATATGGGCATTGCGTACAGTCGCTCATCCTCGGGCCGCTTTACCTGCCCATAGTCGTCTTACCATCGCTTGTGTGGGCAGGTCTGCCCGCCTTGGCGGCGTGGCGCCGTCGTCGACGAATCTCGTACTATGCGCTGCCAACTGAGCGATGGGCTAACGCGCTGGGGGAATGGGCTTGTGACGAACCCTCGATGGGCCAGGAGCTAGTCGACTGAGGTATCACCGCATAAACCAAGCGGCCACACCAGATGTCGCAATTTGACCTCGAATCGGTCTGCTGCACGACAACTGGTGTGGCCGTCTCGACTCCGATAATGTAACCGCTCGCTACTCCCCGCGGAAAAGCGTGCGGAAGCCCGCGCTGAAGTGGCTGAGGGCCCTCATAAAGCGGTTGCCGCTCGGTGCTGGCATGGTCTTGTTGACTGCCAGCTCGTTGACTGGCTGCTTTGTATCTAGCGCCTCCTCCGGTTGCGCCTGTGCCGGCTCCTCAGACACATGTTGCTCGCGTTCCCTTGCGAGCTCCTGTGCCCTCTCCTGAATGCGCTCCTGCACACGCTCCTGCACCCGCTCATGGGCTCGCGCGATGAGCGAGGGGACTGCATCGACGCTGCCCTCTTGCTGTGCCTCTTGGAAGGCGACGGTGGGACCTGCCTCCTCTGTCAGCTCGATGACTTCCGTATCCGACCCTGTTTCGGCGACTACGAATTGGTGGGTGGGGGCTCCATGCAGCACCTCGGGCACGAGCGGCACAACGGATGCTTCGGGCACGAGCGGCACGTCCACGTTTTCGCGAGCTTTGCGGGCTCGATCGTAGGCGAGTACGATGAGTGACTGCTGGGCGTCCACGCGCGTTGCGTCCTCGGCGACTGCGACCTTCTCCCAAGTGCCCTCAGAGGTGAGCTGGCGAGCCTTTACGTTATCAGCAAGCTGGATGTTCATGTATTGCAGCACGAGAGCGCGACAGGTGGGGTCAAGTACGGGATAGGCGATCTCGACGCGGTGCTCGGTGTTTCGCGTCATCATGTCTGCTGAGGAGAGGTAGACCGTGTCGACGTCGGCACCGAAGGCGTAGACTCGCGCGTGCTCGAGGAAGCGGCCCACGATCTGACGGATAACGAGGCCGTCTCCCGAACCGTCCACATCCACGATGCAGGTGATGCCGCGGATGACCATGATGACCTTGACTCCCGCATTGCAGGCTTCCACGATCTTGTCGATGACGTCGCGGTCGGTGAGGGAGTTCATCTTCATGAAGAGCTGCGCGGGTTGTCCGGCGCGGGCACGCTCGATCTCGCGATTCATGCCACGCACGATGAGGGGCTTCAGTCCCTCAGGAGCCACGCCCAGGTAGCGATAGCTGCCGCGCAAGTTGCCGAGGCTCAAGTTGCGGAAAAAGACGTTGCCGTCTTCGGCGATGCCCTCGTGGGCCGTGAGCAGCATGAAGTCGGAGTAGAGCTTGGCGGTCTTTTCGTTGAAGTTGCCTGTGCCCAGACAGGTGATGCGCTTGATGCTGCCGCTTTCGTGGTAGGTCACCTGACAGATCTTTGAATGGCATTTGAAGCCCTCAGATCCGTAGATCACGGTGCAGCCGGCGGCTTCGAGGCGCTCTGCCCACTCGATGTTGTTTGCCTCGTCGAAGCGAGCACGCAGCTCCATGAGCACGGTGACGTCCTTGCCCTTCTCTGCTGCCTGTATCAGGCTCTCGCAGAGGTGCGACTGCTTGGCGACGCGGTAGAGCTGGGGCTCGACCGGCTCGTTGGTGAGCTCGCGGTGGTGCTTTTCGGGAATCTTTTCCTCGAGACCGTACACGTAGGAGAGGTCGAGCGGCACGTTGCGCACAAAGACGCGCGAGGGGGAGAGGTTCAGCTCTTGGCGGATGAACTCGCTCAGGGGCTCGTCGAAGCTGCCCTGGATCTCGAGCCGCACGGGCTGAAGGCGCAGCCGCTTCTTGAGCACCTTGCGCATGTGCTGGCGGTAGTCCTCTTCCTCGCCGACACCCTCGCCGTCCGGATCCACGTCGGCGTTGCGGGTAACGCGGATGATAGCGGTGCTCGTCGAGCGATAGGCCCCGAAGCAGCTGTTCACCTGGCTGGCAATGACGTCTTCGAGCAGGATGAAGCGGAATTTCGAGGGACGGCTCGGCAGTTGGATGACGCGTGGTGCGTGGCGTGGCATCTCGATGATGCCGAGGACGCCGGTCTCGTCCTGGCCATCGAGCGCGCACACGACGTAGAGTGAACCGTTGCGCAGGTTGGGGAAGGGGTGGCGCGGATCTACCATGAGCGGCGAGAGGATGGGGGAGAGGTTCTTTTGGAAGTAACGCGCGACGACCTCGGCATCCTCATCGGTCATCGTGTCACGCGTAACGCGGTTGAGGCCGCGCGTGCGTAGCTGCGCCTCGAGGTCGAGCTGGGCCTTCTCTTGGCGTTCAACGAGCGGCGGAAGGGTCTGGAAGATAAGCTCGAGCTGCTGCGAGGGGGTCATACCGCTCTTGTTGTCCACGGGCTCGTGCTTGAGGGAGGCAAGGTCCGAGAGGCCGCCCACGCGAATCATGAACCACTCGTTGAGGTTCGAACCGAATATCTCGACGAACTTCAATCGCTCAAAGAGGGGCACGGACTCGTCAAAGGCCTCGTCGAGGACTCGGTTGTTGAAGCGGAGCCAACTCACCTCGCGATTCTGGGTGTAGGAGGTATCCACGCCGCCGCCGTTGCGGTGCCTGCCAGCTCCAAGGCGATCCATCGTGGCTCTGACGGCCTTGCGCGCCTTCTTCGATGCCTCGTGCTCGTAGGCGCTCGTGGTAGCCGAATACTTATCGACCTGTTCGCCCTTGGGGGTGAGCTTCTCCTTGCGTGCGGCCTCGATCTCGGCGAGTTCGCGACTCTTTTGGTCTTGCTTGGCGCTCTTCTTTGCCATGGGTCCTCCCGCGTCGTGCGACAATGCGAGTTCCCATTATAGCGTGGTCCGAATCCCTATGTGCGCTTGCGTGGCGTGAAGGGGCCGCGCAGGTAGCAGAGCTTGTCGGTGCAATTCGCGCACATGAGGGAGGCGTTGGTCCTCTCGTCGAAGCGCTCGGGATGTCGGGCGAAGGCGAGCTCCCAACGAAGGAGGACGAGGAGCGCCAGGACGATGAGCAGTTCGCTAAACCAGCACAGGAAGGGGATGAGCGGCGTTACGGTCATGATGCCGTCCCAGTTGAAAATCTGGCAGGTTGTGCAACAGCGGTTGCGCATGAGAACGAGCTGTAACGGACACCAGAGTACGACGCAAATCATGTCAAAGACGAAGTAGAAGAGCGTCCAGAGCATGGCGGTCCGTTGCGAAAAGAGGCCAAAGCGGTCGAACAACAAGCCCAACGCCACATTGAACACCACCCAGAAGACTATGACGGGCACGATTTCGTGGGTCCGATCGATGCGAATC
>ONMP01000080.1 GCA_900318935.1 uncultured Actinomycetes bacterium | reverse complement strand
CCACTTTGTGCGTCCTTGTGCAGAGGCCTGCGGCATGCACGCCATCGGTTCCGACGAGCACGGACGCGCCGAAATCGACCAAAAGAAGTGCGTCTCTTGCGGCCAATGCCTCATCAATTGCCCGTTTGGCGCCATCGCCGACAAGAGCCAGATCGCGCAGGTTATCTTCTCGATCGTGGGCGGCGACGAGGTCATCGCGATCGTGGCTCCTGCCTTCGTCGGGCAGTTCGGCGGCAAGGGCAACGTGGGCAAACTGCGCAACGCCTTCGCTCAACTTGGCTTCTCCGGCGTGGAGGAGGTTGCCATCGGGGCAGATCTCTGCGCCATCGAGGAGGCGGACGACTTCATGGAAGAGGTGCCCAGCAAGCTGCCGTTCATGGGCACGTCATGCTGCCCGGCATGGTCTTCCATGGCAAAGATGGAGTTCCCAGAGCATAAGGAGTGCATATCCATGGCCCTTACGCCTATGGTGCTAACGGCCCGCATGGTGCGCGACAATCATCCCAATGCAAAGATTGTCTTTGTCGGTCCCTGCTCGGCAAAGAAGCTCGAGGCCATGCGCGAGTCCATACGTTCCGAGGTGGACTTCGTGCTCACCTTCGAGGAGATGGCCGGCATGATGAAGGCCAAGAACATCGACTACCTCAAGCTCGTTGATGACAAGAACTCTGACTTCGAGATTGCTTCCGAGGATGGGCGTAACTTCGCCGTTGCAGGTGGTGTGGCCAACGCGGTGGTCAACGTCATCCAAGAGCGAGATCCCGGTCGTGAGATCAAGGTGTTCAACGCGGAGGGCCTCGACAACTGTCGCAAGATGCTGCGCGACGCGACGCGCCACAAGTTCGATGGCTATCTGCTCGAGGGCATGGCCTGTCCGGGAGGCTGCATCGCTGGCCCAGGTACGCTTCAGGCCATCAACAAGTCCGCTGCTGCCGTGAAACGCTATGCGGCGAAGTCGCCGCATAAGCATGCGGTGGACAACGCCTTCCGCAACCTTATTCACTACCTCGAGCGTGAGGAAGACGGTACCAAGCCGAAGGAGTAGCGCGAGTCGGTTTATAGGAGAAACGGGCCATCCTCCAAGGAGGGTGGCCCGTTCACATGGAATGAGAATTGCTTGGAAGTTTCTGAGTGCGCTAGTCCCGCTCGCCCGTAATCGAGGCGTAGAAGTGCGCCTGGTCGAAGATTTCCTCGATGGTATGGCCGTTCACGAACCTCAAGGAGAGGAATTCGCCCAAGGTCGGCACGAGCTCGCTGCAGTCTACGAAATGGTTCTTGTGGTTGCGAATCGAGGTGTCCTGTGCACGCCAATAGTTCTCATTGGCGTCGGTAATGTAGTAGACCTTCGATCCCACGCGCATGTACACCGAATGATTAATGTGCAGATACTCTTCAAGAGCCTCGTAGCTTATCTTGAGCTCCTCTTGTGCCTTCTTGCCCATAGCCACTCCAATCCCTCGTGGACAGATACCTTGGTCACACCATATTAGCGCTCAAGCCGCTCCATGACAATGTGTTACAGGTATGTGTCGTGGAAGAGGCCGTAGGCGTGTGAGGCAGAAGGAAGCTAGGCGAGAAGCAGGCTTCGAAGCTCGTCGGCATTGTGCGCAAACGTTGTGCCTCCCTGCGAACGCACATATTCTTCGGCGCGGAATCCCCACGTAACGATGATGCAATCGATGCCCGCGTTTGCGGCGCAGGCGACATCCACCTCGGAGTCACCCACATACACGCAGCGTTCTGGCGCCGCGCCGAGGGCCTTCATGCAGGAAAGCACGGTGTCGGGTGCAGGTTTGCGTCTGATGCCTTCGCATTCGCCACGCGCCACCTCGAATACCCCGGGAAAGAAGTGCTCGACGAGGGGTCTCACCGCGTAGTCACCCTTGTTTGAAACGACGCAGCAGCGCATCCCTGCGGCCTGCACGTCATCCAAGACCTGCTCGATGCCGGGGTAGGGGGCCGTAAGGTCGAGGTGGTGGGCAGCGTAGTGCTCGTTGAATGTGTCATACACTGCCTCCACGAGTTCCGCGTCAGAGCCATCAGGCGTCGCGAGCCGTATGAGATTCATGATGCCGTTGCCGACGAACTGTCTCACTTCGTCGGTTGTGCGCGGGGGAAGGCCGTACGCGGCAAGCGCATGGTTTGTGGAGGCGGCAAGGTCATCGAGCGTGTTGAGGAGTGTGCCGTCAAGGTCAAAGATTGCAGCGCTGTAACGGGTCATAACGCATCATGGCTCCCTTGTTGATTGATACTCTCAGCGTTTTTGTGCGTCTTATCGTAGTATGATGTATTGACGGACACAATCGCGGAAAGGGACGCGCATGGGTAACGCGCAATCTGGCGACAGCTACTCACGTGAGCAAGGGATCTCTGCCTACCGCAAACGGCGGCGGAAGGGGCGTGTCGCGCGCATCATCGTTGGCATCATCCTCGTTGCCATCATCGGCGGAGCGTCGTACGCATTTGGCAAGCAGTTCATCAATCCCGAGAGCGTGCCGTTTGACTTGCCAGGTGTGGACGAAGCAGCGCCTGTCGAAGAGGTCGGGCAGGCAGAGGTGCAGGAGCCGACTACGATTCAGCCGACTACGCTTTCGCTCGTGTCGGCAGGTGATGTGATCCTTGACGGCGAGGCTGCAGAGAGCGGAAGGACCGAATCGGGCGCCTATGACTTTGGGCACCTCTTCGAAAAGATCAAGGGCGAGATTGCTTCCTTCGACCTACGCATCGTGAATCAGGAGACTGCGATATCGGGGCAGAAGTTTGGCTTTGGGGCTCCAGTTCCCCTTAACGCGCCGCAAGACCTTGGCCGCGCTGAGAAAGATGCGGGTTTCAATGTGGTGCTGCGTGCGACTGACCACGCGCTCGATACGGGTGCTGAGGGCATACACAGCGAGCTGCAGTGGTGGCACGATAACTTTGCACAGATGCCTGTTCTCGGAATCGCTGATGAAAAGCCCGAAGACAACCCTGCGCTTTCGGATTATGTCTCGGACATATACGTATTCAACAAGGATGGCTTCAAGGTAGCGGTGCTCAATCACAGTGTTGACATCAGCGAGAGCGACGCAGACGTGGTCTCGTCACTTACGCAAGACAAGATTGCCAAGGACGTTGCCAAGGCGCGTGAGAAAGGTGCCGAGATGATCGTCGCCTGCCCGCATTGGGGCGAGGAAGGCAACTCTAATGTCACCGACGAGCAGAGGCGCTATGCTTGGATCTACGCAAACGAGGGTGTTGACGTGATCATCGGTACGCATCCGCGTGTGTTGCAGCCAGTCGAGGTGCTGCAGTGCGAAAATGGGCACAAAGCCGTGTGCTTCTATTCGCTGGGTAACCTGATTTCGTCGCTTACGGACAATGGCCTCATGGGTGGCCTAGCCGAGGTCCAGCTCTCCCGCAACGACCAGGGTGTCTGTGAGGTGACGAGCGCGACGCTCAAGCCGGTCATCACACATCGTGGGAATGGGACCGATTACTGCACGTACCTCTTCTCTAAATACCAAAATGATATCCTATGGACTGGTTGGGATGGTTGGCCAGACGTAGACGAGTGGAATCGTCGCCTGCAGGAACTGCTTGGTAACGGCTATGATCCGAGCGCGCGAGAGTATCGCGTAGACCTAAACACCACCACATCTCCTGTTCCCGAAGAGCCGAAGCAGGCGGAGGGGGACACGAAGGCCAATCCGAACCAGCAGCAAAAAGACAACCAGCAGGAGGCCGAGGAAGGCGTCGACGATGAATACTACGGCGACGACTACTACTTTGGCGACTACGGATACGGTTGGGATTACTAGCAACAACGTGCCGTACGCATAAGGCAGGCAATCAAGAGGTCGGCGCGCCTAAGGGAGATTCCCCTGGCGCGCCGACCTTCGTCTCAAAGGGCATGCGCGATTGGAGCGGAACGTGTGCGCTCATTCAGTCGGTGCGGGCTCCTCCGCGGGTTCAACCGGCTCCTCACCAGGTTCCTCAGCGGTCTGTGCTGGCTCGGGACCGGATATGACGGCTGTGGTGCCTTCCTGAATGTTGTCCGCTTCGATAGCGGCTTGGGTGGCGTTCCTTCCGAGTACGTTGACGCGTACGAAGGTGTTGATGCCGCGTGTTGGGTCAATCAGCAGATTGAGCTCCGTCGCTCCATCGCCATTGGTGCTCAGACTCTCGAGGGGTACGACGAGGACGTTGGGGATGCTCTGCACGACGATGGAGACGTTGCAGGCCATGTTTTTCGTTATACGTTCGTCGGGGTTTTCGATGATTACGTTGGCGACGCGTCCGCCGCTCTCTTCGCTGTCGTACACATCGACGACATAGGATGTCACAAAGAGGTCGTTGATTGCGGGGAAGCTGAGGCGCGCCTCCTCGCCTTCGTAGACCTGTCCTGCTCGCTCTTCGGGAATCTCCTCCTGCACGAGATACGCGCTCAGATCAGATACCGTGCAAAGGCGCTCTGATCCCACAATGCCCGTCGATACTTCCACGTGAGCGTTGAGGTCGCTCAGCGTGCCCGTTATGGGCGAGCGCACGACGAGGCAGTCGTACTGAGCCTGTGCTCGGTCAAACATTTCCTTGATGGGCTCGAGGTTCTTCTTTGCTTCGTCGAGCTCCTTCTGGGCTGACTTTACGCGTGCCTCGAGCGTTGTTATCGAGGTAGACCTTGAGCTCGTCGAGGAAGAAGACGAGCTGGAATCCGACGAAGAGCTCGTGTCGTTGTTCGAAGAGGTCGAGTTTCCGTTGCTTGAGGTCCCGTTCGTCCCGTTCGTAGTGGTGCCGATCGTGGTATCGTTGCCGGTCGTTTCTGTCGCCATGTGGAGGATGGGCCCTGTCGCTTTGCGCGAAGCCATCGCCTGATGAAAGACGGGTCCTGTTGTGCCGCGAGCGATGGTGATAGGTTGGGAGCTGTCGTTGTCGGATGTGGTTTGCTGGCCGTTCAAGTTGCCGGTCGTGCCCGTGCCAGAGTTCGTGCCGGTGGTAGTACTCGTTCCCGAATTGGAGTTCGTGCCCGTGGTAGTTCCCGTGCCGGTTTCACTGGATCCGCTCGTGCTGTTAGAGCTATTTGAGCTGTTGGACCTGTTTGTGCTGCTGTTTCGCTTCCTTGCGGCATCGAGCGCCTTCTGTGCATCGTCAAGGGTAGCCTGTTTGGCATCTACCTCGCCCTGTGCGTAGTTCAAAGCTTCCTGTGCCTTTGCGAGCGTCTCTTCGATAGTGGGGTTCTCGAGGCGGTAGAGCATGTCGCCTTCCTCCACGAAGGCTCCTTCAGCCGCCACAATCTCTACCACCGTGCCTGATACCTCGGAGGAGACAGTGCGCTCATCTATGGGCCTTACGATGCTGGTGGCGTCGATGGAGTCGACGAATTCCATGCGCTCTATCTTTGCGGTGTCGAACTTGGGAATCTCACGGGTTGTCTCGGGCTTGAGCGTGTCCCAGACGTACCATCCTGCTGCCGCCAACATGCCCGTAATGAGCACTAGGACAAAGAACGTGGAAATAACCGTGTGCCGGCGACGAGTCGTCTCGATGTTCTCCCGTGCCTGGCGCTTGCTGAGGTAGGGGGAGGGCACATCGTTGACATAGAAGCGCCGGTTGACGTGGACGGCCGCGATCTCGTCATAGGCGAGATGCTCGACGTACGGAGTGTTGTCGAAGGAATCGGCGGGGGCCTCTTCTTCTGCTAGGGGCTCCTCGGCAAACTGGACATCGTCTAAAGCTTCGCTGTCGGGGGTTTCGACAAGCTCTTGATCACTTTGATCATCCCCGTCGTCAAAGAGCTCCTCTTCAAACGCGTTTTGGACAGCAAAATGCGCTCCTCGTGGCCTATTGACGGGCTCATCCTCGTCTGTGGCGTCCTCATCGTAAGACATGTCTTGCGCGAAGTGTGCGGGATGCGAGGTGGGGGGACGCACGACGCTGCAAGTGAGGTCCTCGTGTGTCTCCTCTGAGTCAATCTCTGGCAGGTCCTCCTCGGAGGGCTTTCGGCCGTGTGCGGTCTGCGCATTATCGTCAAAGAGGTTTGGCAGTGACTTGTCGATATCTTGCGGGCTCGGCCTGTTCTCATCGGATTTCTCGATGGCAGGCACGCTGAGTTCGAGCGGTGTGCGGGAGGTGTCGTCATGTGCCATGGCATGCTCCTTGTAGGTTGCTCGCCGTGAATAAACAAGCATAGCGTAAAAAGACACTTCTCCCAGTCATGTGCGCCGGTCGCGCGAAAAACGGACAATCATGGAGCCTGTGTGAGGTGCACAAAAAACGAAGCCTCGGTCTGCGGGGTGGCATCTCGACACACCGTGCTATAATTCTTCGCCTGTGCCGCGCGGCGCCGTTTACGTCTCGCGGACGTCTGCTGGGACGTCGCCCGTACCGACACGGGGCGACAAGGGACGAAGGGACTCTCATGAGCGACAACCCCATGCACGAGCATTCCATGCACACGCACACCTGTGATGAGCTGCGCGCCGAGCATATCGGCCAAGAGGTCACGCTTACGGGTTGGGTGTGGCACCGACGCGACCACGGTGGGCTTATCTTTATCGACCTCCGTGATCGCGAGGGCTTGACGCAGGTCTCGTTCGACCCCGACGTCGCGGATGGTGCGCCCTTCCGCGTGGCCGAGACCGTGCGTCCCGAGTGGCCCATCAAGGTGAGCGGCGTTGTGCGCCATCGTCCCGAGGGCCAGACGAACACGCGCCTTCACACTGGCGAGATTGAGGTGCTCGCCTCTGAGGTCTCAGTGCTCAACCGCTCAAAAGTCCCCGCGTTCCAGATCGAAGACGACCAGGCTCTCTCCGAGGACCTGCGTCTCAAGTACCGCTACCTCGACCTTCGTCGTCCCTCGATGATGGCTAACCTGCGTTTGCGCTCTGACTTCACCTTCGCCATTCGCGAAGCGCTGCATAAGCGTGCCTTCATGGAGGTCGAGACGCCGGCACTCTTTAAGTCCACGCCTGAGGGCGCGCGCGACTTCATCGTCCCGAGCCGTCTGCAAGAGGGTTGCTTCTACGCGCTACCTCAGTCGCCGCAGCTCCTCAAGCAGCTGCTCATGGTAGGCGGCGTCGAGCGCTACTATCAGGCGGCCAAGTGTTTCCGTGACGAGGACTTGCGCGCCGACCGTCAGCCCGAGTTCACGCAGGTCGACATCGAGATGAGCTTTGTCGAGCAAGATGACGTGATGGGCGCGCTCGAGGACGTGCTTGCTGACGCGTTTGCACAGGTGGGCGTGCAGATGCAGACGCCGCTGCGCCGTATCTCTTTCCTCGATGCCATGAATACCTACGGTACCGACAAGCCCGATACTCGCATCGGCATGGAGCTGCATGATGTGACCGGGATCTTTGCTGACTCGAGCTTCCGCGTATTCGCGACGGCGGCAAATACCGAGGGCCAGGCCATCAAGTGCATCAGTGTCAAGGGTGCTGGCGCCTGGGCGCGCAGCAAGATTGACAAGCTCTCCAAGGTGGCTGCCACCTTCGGTGCCAAGGGTCTCGCTTGGGTTGCCTTCCGCGAGGACGGTTCGGTCAACAGCCCCATAGCCAAGTTCTTCTCGGAGGCAGAGATGGACGGGCTCAAGTCGGAGTGCGCCATCGAACCTGGTGACCTGGTGCTCTTTGCGGCGGGACCTTGGCAACTCACCTGCGAGATTCTTGGTGGGATGCGCGTCCATATGGCTGAGGCCATGGGTGTGCCGCGCGAGGGACACGACTTCCTGTGGGTCGTGGACTTCCCGCTCGTCCATTGGGATGAGGATCGCAAGGCCTATGCGGCTGAGCACCAGCCCTTTACGCAGCCTGAGGAGGCCGATCTCGATCGCCTCGAGTCTGACCCGCTCTCCGTCGGCTCGCATACGTATGACTTCGTGATGGATGGCTATGAGGCGGGTGGCGGTGGCATGCGCGTCCACGACGCGGAGCTGCAGATGCGCATCCTCAAGCTGCTGGGCTTTACGGAAGAAGGTGCGCGCGAGCAGTTCGGCTTCCTGATGGACGCGCTTGAGCATGGCGCACCCCCGATGGGTGGCTTTGCACTTGGACTTGACCGCGTGTGTATGTTGCTTGCGGGATCTGACTCCATCCGTGACGTCATGGCTTTCCCAAAGACGACCAATGGCAACGACCTCATGAGTGGTGCGCCCTCGCCAGTGGACGAGCGGCAGTTGCATGACGTGTCTCTGCGCTTGGCATAGTCGTCGACGTACGGTTACGTCATGAACGAAACCAGTGGTGGCAAGCGAATGAATCCGCGCCGCAAGGCCCGCAGCCGTCGTCCGCACGAGCGTGACGATAGCCCCGAGAAGGCCCGGGAACGCGCGCGGGAGCGTAGACGAGAGCGCGATTTGATGTACGAACAGGAGCTCGAGCGGGAAGAATGGCTGCTCGAGTCTCGCCGGGCTCGCCAGCCAAAGGAGCCCGGCGAGCCGCCGCGCCTTGTGCGGGCGGCCAATCGCTGGTGGGATCGTTTGCTCGACGTGGCCGACAAGCGTTCCTTTGAGGCTGGTGCCTCCGAATACGCGGCCAATCAGACTACCCGCGATTATGTGTTGAACACGTTGGGCTTGGGGGCTTGGGGCGCTCTCTTTCCGCTGCTCTCCATCGTAGCGACGCAGCTTGCAGGCGCTGAGCAAGCTGGTATGTTTTCGATGGCCTTCACAACGGCTACGCTGATGCTCTACATAGGGAACTATGGTGTGCGCACCTACCAGGTCTCCGATATCGATGAGGCGGATTCCTTCGCGTCCTACCAGGTTCAGCGGATCATGACCTGTGCAGCCATGCTGCTTATCGGTGCCCTGTGGTGCGTCGTGCGAGGCTATGACCACACGATGACACTCATCACATGGGGCGCCTTCGGTTTCCGTGCGGTTGACGCACTCGCCGACACCTACGAAGCGCGACTTCAGCAGATGGATAAGCTCTATCTTTCGGGTGTGTCGCAAGCTGTGCGGGCAATCCTTGGTATCGTTGTCTTCACCGTGCTGCTTTTCGTGACGCATAACCTCGTGTTTGCCTGTATAGGGATGGCGGTGGCAGCGGTCGCATCGTTTCTCTTGCTGACGTTGCCGCTTGCTCTGCTCGAGACGCCCAAGTCGCGTGGGGCAGATCGGGTGGAGATTACGGAACTCTTTGTGGAGTGCTTCCCGTCCTTTGCCGCACAGTTCCTCTTTGCGCTCATCGAGACGATGCCGAAGTTCGCGATGGAGGGTGTGCTGCCCTACGAGGACCAAGTCTACTTCAACGCCATCTACTTCCCTGCACAGTCCATTCTGATGATTGTGGGCTTTGTGTACAAGCCGCAGCTCGTGCGTATCGCTACCGTGTGGGCTGACCGAGCCAAGCGGGCGCGCTTCGACCTCATAGTGGTGGCGATGCTTGTGGTGAGTGTGGTGGTAACGCTTGCGATGATGCTGTTCTTTGGCGCGGTGGGCATCTGGCTCAACGGGCTGATGTATGGTGTTGATTTTGAGCCGTACCGTACGGCACAGTACCTCATGATTGTGGCTGGGGGGCTCTCGGCTGGCATCGACTTCCTGTATCAGATCATCACGGTCCTGCGTAGGCAGGCTGCTGCGACGGTGCTGTACCTCCTAGCATTCTTCGTAGTTGCCATCGCCTCGACGATACTCGTGCGAGTGGTCGGGTTTGATGGAGCGGTGTGGTCATATCTCGCAGTGATGGTGGTACTCTTCGCAATGCTCGGGACCCAGTTCTGCGTCATCCGTTTTGGCGGCACACGCTAGGTAGAGTTGGCGCTGGGGCTCATGCGTTCATTCCCGAACAGCACACCCAATGCGGGCACTAATGCGGACACAGGGTGGAGCACTCGCGTTCTCTGACGAAACACATCGGCATAATGTTCGTGCGGTAGTATTATAAGAAGCCATGTCATTTGCGGACGAACTGGGGGCATCATGGCAGACAACGAGCATCCTTCGAATTCGAGGCCGCGCCAGCGTTCGAGTCAGCGACCTCAGGTTACCAATGGTAGAAGCCGCCAGGCTTCTCGTGGACAGTCGCGAGCCGGGAGTCGACAACAAGGTTCGCCTACGCCTCGGGGTTCCGAAGCCGATTCTTCTCGGAATCCCTCACGGCAGCAGCCTCGCCGTCGAAAGGCGCAGTCATCTCAACCGCAAGCGCGCCGTCGGCCGCCGCAATCCGCGAGGGTTCCCGTACAAGACGCCCCGCATCAGCGCCAACGTTCTCGGCGACTGCCCGTCTTGCCGATAGCGATTGGCGTTCTAGGACTCGTGTTCGTTGGACTCCTGTGCTTCTTTGTGCTGCGTGCATGCAAGGGCGGAGAAGGCCAGCAGAACGACCAGACCGGCGCCGCTGATGGCTCTGTCGAGCAGGCAATCGTAGAGGAGCCCGACTATACCGATATCAATCTTCTGATGGTCGGCGACATACTCTTCCACTATCAGGTGCGCCAGAGCGGTCTCTCGTCCAATGGTACGCGCAACTACGACCACATATACGCGCACTTCCTCAATGAACTGGCTGACAAAGACATCAAGGTTCTCAACCAGGAGACGGTTTTGGGAGGGCCAGAAATCGGTGGTGATGCCCCGGACGGCTACGGTAGCTATCCGCAGTTCAATGGCCCGCAGGAGATGGCCGATGCCGAGGTGAAGGCTGGCTTCAACGTCATTCTCAAGGCGACCAACCACGCACTCGACATGGATTACGAGGGCTTGTCTTCTGAGCTCTCGTATTGGCGCCAGAACTATCCTGACGTTGCGGTTGTCGGTGCGGTTGACCCTTACGCCTCGACCGGGTCGGCGGATGACGTGTACGTGTATGACAAGAACGGATTCAAGGTTGCCATCCTTAACTACACCTTCGATCTCAACGGCATGCCGGACCCGCAAGGGGTCATGTCGATGCTCGAAGAGGATCATGTTCGCACGACGATGGCCAAGGCACGTGAGCTGGCCGACATGATTGTGGTCTTCCCGCACTGGGGCGAGGAGTACGAGACGACGCCTAACGCGGAGCAGCGCATGTGGGCGCAGCTGCTGGTGGAAGAGGGTGCCGACGTGATTATCGGCAACCATCCGCACGTGATGCAGCCGGTTGAGGTGCTAGCCGATGCCGAGGGCAACCCTGTCCCTTGCTACTGGTCCACTGGTAACTTCGTAAGCACCTCGCCTGACGATATGAGCCTACTCGGCGGTGTGCCTGAGCTCACCCTGCGCAAGGACAAGGACGGCAACTGCTCGATCGAGTCTGCGCAGATGAAGGTCGTTGTCACGCATATCGGCATGGGCGAAGACATGACCGTCTACCCGCTCACCGACTGGACCGATGAGCTCGCGGCGACCAACTACTTAGATACCGAGATGAATCCAAACACCGACAACACGACCCTTACACCTGCTTGGGCCAAGCAATTCTGCACCGAGGTCTTGGGCAGTGACTTCGATACCCAGACCTGCACGCTGACCCTCGATTTGACCGCCGTACCTACGGCGGCTACGACGAGCGCCACGGCCGAAGATGGTCTTGAGACGACCGAGGGGACGAGTGACGAATCCGGGTACGGGGAATCTGCGGAT
>ONMP01000060.1 GCA_900318935.1 uncultured Actinomycetes bacterium | reverse complement strand
GCGGTCACGGTTAATTTCGGCGTACCTGACGTAGCGGTTATCTCAATAACACCCATATCGTTGGTAACGGTGATAGGATTGGTTTTGCTACCAGTAACAACCGTTGCACTGCCAATGCCACCCGCGAACGAACCAACCTCGGCGTAGTACTGCTTTCCGTTAGCAACATCAAACGTAAACGTGGCTTGCTTGTTTGTCCTTACCCAGTGCCACGTATCGTCCTTCAGGCCAATCGTTCCCACGTACTGATTATTACTTGCGTCGTAAATGTTTATCGCCATCTCGCCTGGCTTGCCAACAGGAGATACACCGTCGATGCTCGTCACCCGTACGGTGAGTGTCGGTGTAACCGCTGGCACGAGATTGAAGTTTGCGGTGTAGTCTCGATCTCCCGCAGTAAAGCTCGTGCTGCTTTCTCCAACAACCTCCCCAGTGTAGGTACCACTTGAGGAGCTGACAGCGACCGTATAATTCTTGCCCTTCAGCAATGGTGCGTAGGTGTATGTCCAGCCAGTGGTCGAATCGTACGTATAGCCTGGGCCATCGGCCTGCGTAAGAGTTACAGGCTTATTCACGCCGTCTTCGTTGATGGTAAGAGTAACTGAATCGGATGTCGTATCGATAATGTTTACCGTGAGTGCGGCATAGCGAACCTGGTGCAGCGTGAAGGTTGCATCCTTGCCCGTAAGGTCAGTCACAGGTCGACCGGTAGTGGTTTGCCAGGTTTTGTGTACCGTGACGCTCATCTCGTCGTCACGCGGCGTGTTGGTGAAGGTATAGGTCCTTGGGTTACCACCTTGAGCCTCAGCCACGCTTGACTCACGGGTGTAGTGCTCGATTTGGCCCTCGGTAGCAACGTAGCGGAACTCGTAATGCGCGCCGTCTACGTAGCCGTTCTGGGGCAGGTTTGTTTGGGTGAAGGTGGCGTTTGCGCCAGCAGCATTGGAATACGTTGTTTCTGCCGTGGAAGCCGTGCCATCCCGCGTGCCGTCTTTATCCTTGTGTATCTCGAATGCCAGCGGCGTGAACGTGCCGTCGTTCTCCCAGGCGTCGGAATCACTTGAGCCGTAGGGACGGCGCTGACGCGTGATGGTGCCATTAATGCTCGTGGGGCTTCCCGCTTCGGTAGGCCATGATGTATCGTGCTTCTCCGCATCCTTCCACTGCTTCTCAACCTTAAGGCTGGTAGCCTCGGTCTTGTTTGTGATGACGTAGGGATCGTTCTCGGAACCCGTATCACCGCTTCGACTGATGGTGAAGCCTCCTATCTGCGTGGGCTCAACCACCGTGTAGCTGTACTTAACGAGCGTCGCGTTCTGTCCGTCAACCTCATAGGCGTACTCGGGCAAGTCGGTAACCGTGATGACCTTGTTATTCGTCACGTTGTAAGTCTTGTAGTCGCGATCGTCGTTTGCGTCGGACCAAGCACTACCGCTATAGGTACTCTTGTGCTGCACGAGCTTGATAGGCACGCGCACCGGTGAGCCATTCTCCTGAGGCCACGCGAGGTCAGTGCCGTCCGCATTCTGCCACTTCTTTTGGAAGCTGATCTCAGTTGGCTTGGGAGTGTTGGTCACCATTAGGACATCACCATCACGCGAGGAGGCTGCTTCAAACGCATCTGTGAGGCTGGAAGATACGCTTGTTTCCGTAGCGGTGTAGCGATACTCATAGAGCTTATCGCCATCGACGCCATACTTGGCGAAAGTCTTCGTAATAATCCCGGCACTACTTGCCGTGAAGGTGTGATCGCTTTCGGTTAGTTCATTCCAAGCCGTATCCGGTGCCCACTCTATCTCGAGCGTGGATCCCTTGGGGCGACGCTCACGCGTGATGGTACCCGAGATGGTGAGAGGCGTTCCATCGAGTGTGGGCCACAGCACCGTTGGATTATCACCTGTCGTCTTAAGCTCGTTGCCGTCAACATCCAGCCACTTCTTCTGGATGGTAACGGTCGTCTGCGCGGACACATTGCGAACAGTGGTGCTATCTATCTGCTGCACCATGTAACCACCGGCGAGGTTCGTTGCGCCTACGTTTTGGCCACCAACCTCAACTTCTTTCACCGTGTAATTACCCGACTCCAAACCAGTAAAGGTGTAGTTGTAGCGATGTCCACCAACCGTCGGAGCAATAGTGGGAACATCGTTGACATCACCCGCCGGCGTCGTTCCATCCGACTTGTACGCCTTGTATCCATTGGATTCCTTCTTGAGAATCCTTATGCCATCATCGCCATCCTTCAAATACGGCTGGCCGTCTTTGAGCAGCTGAATCTTGATGCTCGTTGCATCATTCGGCCACTCTCCACAACCATCCGTTCCCCACTGTTTCTGGAACGGGACACTAATGACCTGCTTGTTGGTTATCGTATAGTCCACGCCCTTTGTGTCTTCTTTGTCAGCGTTGGCGTCTTCGCCTTCTGCCACGTAGGACCGCGTGGTACCGCCGACGTTAATCTCGGATGTGGTCTTTGACGGATCGGAGCTATCGGGCGTAACGGTACCGTTCTGCTCGCCCTGACGTATGCCTGTCTCCACCACCACGTAGCTCTCGTTCGACTGGAGAGCGGGCAGGCTATCAGGCAAATCCCACACATAGGACTGGCGATTGTTGGTGAGCCATACGGAGTCGACACCCGCAACAGGTTCTACGCTAACGGTCTGGTTAGGCGCCTCGCCCGTAACGGTCTTCTTCATCACTTGCACTTGGACCTCGATGCCCTCGGGCCAAGATGCGATACCGTTGTTTGCGTTCCGCCACTTCTTCGTGACCTCAACGCGGTTCTTGTCCACGTTGTTGGTAAACGATGCCTCTGGGGCCTTGTCTTCCTCCGTAACGCCGGCGACGACCTTAACCTCCACGCGCTGGTCGCTTACCAGCGTCATGGGCGCCTCGGGTGTGTACTCGTATACGTAGTACGTGCCCTCTTCGAGGTTGTCCACCATCGTGGAGGTAGCGACACCGTTCTGCACCTGCACCGTTACATCGCCCACGAGGTACTGATTATGCGCATCTCCCGTGCAGTTCTCGTCGTGGTCATGCATGTGCGTGGCAGGATTGCCGTCTTCGTCCGTAATCCTAAAGCGGTAGATGCCATCAGCCGCCGTATCGTTCGTGGGCTCGCCGTTTACCGTGACGTGCTTCGTTATCTTGAGGCTGCCCGGTGCGTTCGCAAGGTTGGTGATAACGA
Source organism: uncultured Actinomycetes bacterium (assembly GCA_900318935.1). Taxonomy (GTDB): domain Bacteria; phylum Actinomycetota; class Coriobacteriia; order Coriobacteriales; family Atopobiaceae; genus RUG440. Next base: position 10,336 of record ONMP01000060.1, on the reverse strand, counting down.
GCGGATTGTCCTTGGGCGCGTCCACCGTGCCCTCGCCGCCATCGGAGTACACGGCGCCATACTTTACCTTTGCCTTTGTAACGTTCGCGTCGGCGTTGACAGCGTCTAGATCCTCCATCACGGTGTAGGAAATGGTGTTGCCGTTAGGGTCAGACGTGTCTAGGCCTTTCCATCCGTACGACCAGTTGTTGGCCTCCGTGAGCATGTAGGTGAAGTCGTCGCCCATAGGCTCGGGATCGCTCGCTGTTGTGGTACCGTCCTCGTTTACCTCGTGCACAATCTTGTAGAGCTGGACCTTGACTTGGGATGACTTCGCGCCACCCTCGGGATCCCATTTCTTTTGTACGTAGATGTCAGTGCTCTTTGGCACGTAGGTATTGGTAACGGTAATGGTGCCGCCTTCCACACCCTTGCCGTTGTCGGAGTACGTAGTTATGTAGCCAGGAACCGCGCGCTCCTTAACGGTGTACTTGTAGCTGGAGTCCAGACGATACCACGTGTAGCTGCTCCAATATCCCCTACCGTCGTCATTGATGGGCACGGGCGAGAGGTCCTCCATGAGGGTCTCCTTGCCCGTGGTGGGATCTACGCGGTACAGGTCATATAGGATGCCGTTCTTTGGACGGGTTTCGTACACGTTGTTGTAGTCGCCTTCCCAACGCTTAGTGGCGGTGATGGACGTGTAGCCGTTGCGCGTGTTGTTGACGTTCCACACGGAGTCGGACGCCATGGAGGCGATGGTAACGTCCCGGTCCCTGTTCGCAATGGTCACAGCGTCGTCGAGCGCCCACGCGGCCTTTTTGCGATCGTCCTCGTGAGTGTAGTCATCGTCCAGCTCGCCATCCAGATACACTACGAAGTAGTGCCTGTCACCGTCGGTAGCGTGGAAGCCGTCTGGTGGCGTGTCCTCAATCCAGTAGTACACCGTATGCTCTTTGAGGAAGGTGTTGTGCCCCAGAGTGCTCTCGACGAAAGAGGCGGGGTTGTTAACATCCGTGTACTCGTCGTACTCCAAGGACACAAAGCCGTCGTCAAACATCAGCTTGGGGTCTTTGCTGCCCGCCGTTAGATTGTGGACTATTGGCGTTTCACCCGTAATCTTGAACTGCTCCGCGACCTGCGCCAACACAGCCTCGTCACCAGAGTTGACTCTGTCCAGCAAATCCATCCAGTCGGCACGAGTCCAGCTAGATGTGTCGGTAGCAAGGTTCACGCGATACAGACTGAACTTTGCATCGTTGAGCCTATTTGTGATGTCATTCTCGTCAATCTTCTTGAGGTCCACCTTGGCGTGGCGGTTGCCCCAGAAGCTTGAGTCATCGTTCGTGACGGCATGCTGATCGCTCACGCTATCGCTGTGACTGCCACCTCCAACGAGGGTGGCTGTATTCGTGAATGTGTTGGTTCCGAACGCACGAGACACCGCTTCGTATGCGACTACATAACTGGTCTGATCGGCGAGGCCGCTCACAGAGAGAACGCGCGTATCATCGTTGTACGAGATGGTAATGCCTTGCGCCGCGAGCTGAGCGTTGCTCAGTTCGGTTCGCGTTGCGCCTGCACCTTCGCCAGTCACGGCGTACACTTTCACGGTATCGGTATCCAAATCCATGAGGGTGTCTATGCGGTCGGTAAGAGTAACAGCTCTGCCGTTGTTGATCATGAGCCTATTCGGGTTGATCTCAACTTCGTAGCTGATTGCTCCGTCGTGCATGTCCTCCTCGTCGATGACGTAGCCGTCAGCGTCCTCACGCGTGACGTCATGCTTGATGAGGTAGTCTTTGCCTTCCACAGTGACCTTGTTGGATGCGCTGAAGTTTTGGTCGCCGCCGTTGCCGATGTTGATCTTGTTCTCAAAGACTTCCTTGCCTGTAAGGGAGCTCGTGATCTCATTCCATTTCTCATCCTTGACCTTGGTTTTGTAGGTTATGGTGTAGGAGTTCTTAGAGAGACCCAATCCGACATCGTGGGACATCTTTGCGTCAACCTCGCCACTACTCTTGTTCGTTATGGTCTCGTTGCCTTTGGAATCGGTAGTCGTAGTGTAGTGTTCGGTATCGTTTTTGAAGACATCGTATTCTGTCTGAGTGCATTCATCCCAAGCGCCACCAGAGACGACTTTGTAGTACATGTCGCGCTTGACGGGGGTGCCCCAGCGGTTCTGGGGGTCCAGATTCGCAATCGTAACTTTGGTGCCCTGAGGCCTGCCAGCCGCATCGTCCTCAAGCGGCGTTTGGTCTACCTCATCGTTCTTTATCGTAATGTTCTGCCAGTCGTTGCCCGCAATTGCGACGGTGACATCACCGTCCAGCTCGAGGCCTGGTGCCAAGGTATCCACGAACTGAATGGGCGACATCTCGGGCACAACATCTTTGTAGTACGGATTGAAGATAACCGTCCACGTGATGACACGCGTGTCTGGGTCGTACTTACCAACCTTGGTGAGGTCAACCTCTTGCTTTACGCGACGACCTGTCGCCTCTGCGGAGAGCTGGCCAGTGTTGTAGGTATCCTTTTGCCACGTGAGGTTCACCTTGTTGCGCTGGTAGAAGGTATTGATGGTTGCGTCAGGATTGTGGATGGCGATGCGTATGGTCACCGGCTCGTCAAGCTCCTCAAAGAAGAACGAACCCTTCTCCTTGTCGATGGTGTAGTCGCGACCAGGCTGCAGGGTAATGCCGGAATCGGTTACGATTTCCGCGCCAAGCAGGTCTATATCGGCCAATACGTTTTTGTTGAAGTTCTGCACAGGCCAGTCGGTGCTATAGTTGATGCCACCGTTCGCCCAGTCCTCAGTAAGGGTGAGCTTCTTGAGCGGGAACGAGGACTCCTCGTCAGCTGTAATGCCGATGGTCCACCACGTGGTGTAGCCGTCATCGTCCCAACCGGAGAACTCCTTCGAAATGGCAGGGTTGTGGTTGAGGTTTGCCGGGAACTCTGGCTCCACACTTGCCGAAGACTTGCCCGTTCCCGAGAGCGCTGTATTTGTGGCAGTCTTCTTGCCCATGATGCGCGATGTCGCAGCCTCATCGGCGGAGATGATGGTAGTGGTGTAGGTCACGCGAACGGTCTTGCCTGTTATATCGAAGTCGCTCGCGCCATCTTTGAAGGTCGGGAATTTGAAATTAAAGACACGGACCATGTTTTCGTTGTATGACCCGTCGTCGAAACTCCCCCACGTCACACCGTCGTCGGCCCAACCGTTGGATGCTGCGGGCATATTGAATGAGCCGTCCGCTCCGATGGTGACCACCTTGCCGCCCTGCGTCGTGAACGTCTTGCCACTGAGGTTTGTATCAGCTATGAAACCTGTTACCTTCCCGTCGACGACAGTCGCGTCACCAATCTCGACCTTCACGTCACCGGTGAGTTTTTGGATATCGGTCATTTCGTCGGTGATGGTAATGGTTTCTCCGGACTTGATATTTACGTTGTTCGCCCCAAAGAAGATCTCGTAGGCAGCGGTCTCGCCAGGCTCGAGCTTGTCGTTGCCCCCATTATCTGCCGTAGCTGTTTTCTGGACGTTGAAGGGATCGATGTCGGGGTACTCGTACTTCACGCCCGTGCTGGCTTCGTCAGTGCCGGTAGACACCTTGTTTGTCAGTGTTCGCTCGCCAAGAATGCCAGCTGTAGCGAGTGCGGACTTTTCGTCTGTGCTTGAAGCCGGATACGGTTCTGCCTTATAGGTAATGGTCACGGGGCCGGTACCGGTACCTGCAGGGAAGGTGAAGTCGAGCGCCGTCTGCTCCCACTGCTGAGGTGAGGCCGGAATGTAGGAATGGAGGGAGTCGGGGCTGATGGATACGTTGCTACCACTGATGGTGTATGAGTCCTGCAGGATTCTTTGGTCACCGCTCGCGTAGTCCTTGACCTTCACGCCATCAAGCACGGTGGTACCATCGCCCACGACGATGGTGTAGGTTATGGCACCACCTGTGTCGGGAACGCCGTTTCCAGAGCCACTAAGACTGCTACCCGAGTAAGTACCAGTATCCTGCAACGCACTCGAATCAGCCGTCTTGGCAACCTTGGTTACCGTCTCATCCGTGTACTTCACCTTGTTCGTGGTGGTGTGCTGCTCCCACGACCAGTTCTCGCTGAGCGTGTTGTTTACCTTTTGCTCGCCATAGATGCCGTTGGCCGTTGCCGTCTCTTGGTCTATAACCTTGGTGGTGTAGGTGATGGTTATGGTGACTTCATCGTCGCTGGTAAACGGCGCTTCCTTGGGAATCACGCCACTTAGAACTTGGGTGCCAAACGTATTGTAGGTGCTATCTGCAACATACTTATATATGGCACTCTTGAGAGCAGCTGCGGCGGAAGCGTTCTCAGTGCCACCAGAGCCACCCGAAGTACCAACCTTAACCGAAACCTCAGGAGTCCCCTGAATGACCTGCAGGTCAGTCATGGTATCAGTGATGTTCATCTCGGCGAGTTTCGTACCAGTGATGGTGAGAACGTAATTGATGGTACCGCCTGGTTCAACCGTGCTGCCACTCGGCGTGCTCGTCTTCGTAACGGTGGGCTTGGCTGGCGGCTCTTTCGTAATCTCGTACGTGGTGTTGCCACCGTCCAGATTCTTGTCGCCGTTGTACTTCCAGTTGCATTTGTTTGTAGTTGTCCAGTCGGTACCGCCGCCCTGGAGGTTGTTGTAGACGTCAGCTGACACGGTAGTCGTGTACGTAACGGTGTAGGTTCCCTTCTGCACCTTTGAATCTGAGCCAGTTGGGAACGTATACGTGAAACCTGGCTTCCCGTCGCTGCGCGTACCCTGTGTGCCATTCACGACTTGGTTGTTTTTATCCGTCACCGTCACTGTTCCGAGCGTCTGTTGGCCTCCCAACTCGTCCTCAAACACGAGACTGTCCACAGCATCGGTCGTCACAGAAGCGGTATAGGTCAGAGTGCGCGAACCATCAGTATTCTTTACCTCGTTGCTGATCTTCTTTGGGCCAGCATCGATGTGAACCTTCAGCGGTATTGGGTTGACGGGGACATTTCCCAAGAAGTCGAAATCGACCCGGCCTTGGGTACCCACATCCTCATTCCCAATCTTGAGCTTTACGTTGAACGAGCCGCCAATCTCGTCGCGCGTGTTGAACCAGTTCGTATCGGTAATCTGAATGGTGATCTTTCCGTCGGGAGTCACCTCGATCGTGCCGCGCTTCTTTCCACCAAAGGTTAGGTAGCTCTTGGTGGCCTTGAGATCCTTGAAGTTCCCGCTCTTTAGAAGATTGCTGATGTCATAGGTAAACGTCGGATAACCCATCCAGGGGTTGTAGTTGTTGGGAAGGCTTGTCCAAGAAGCCTTCTCAATTTGATAGATGAAGCTAAGGTCAACCTCATCACCTAGATCGTACTGCTTGGTTTCGTCGTATGTCACGCTTAGCTGCGCCTTGTTGGGATCCTTGATTAGGTCCGCAAGATTCCATGTCGCCGTTCCGCCAAAGAAACCAAAGCCGGGACCCCATGGGTTGGGCGGCATCGGTGGGTCCGTCACGTCGATGGCATAGATCGTGGTGGGCGTGCGCACCGTCAGCGTCTCTGGCGTTTCGAAGGACTTGAGACTCGTGAGCACCCAGTCGCCCTCGGCGACCTCTATTGTCTCCGTAAGCGCGGGAAAATCCTCGAACTCCTCGTCCTCGGCTAGCTCCTCCGTCTCGAGCGGGCTGCCCAATCCGTCATCAGCCTTCGCCCTTGGTGACGAGAACGACTCGATGGCCTCGGCAGTCAGTCGCTCGACCGCCATGCCTTTCCCCGCGCGCTCAACGCTCAACAGCTCAGGATTGCTAAACGTCACGTCTTCCACGTCGCCAACCTCAGCTTCGATACCCAGCGCCTCAAAGAGTTCGGAAAGCAGCATCGATCCACCGCCGGGCAGTGAGTACTCGGCCTCCTCGTACTTGAAGTCGACCGTATAGACCACACCATAGACCGAGAAGCTTTGCGCCTCGAAGGTCGTGGTGCCATCGGACTCACGAGCTTCGATGACTTCGGGGCTCTGCTTCGCGACGGCCTTTGCCTCGGCTTTGTCTGCCGCAACGACAGCCTCTGCTGCGACCTCGGCAGCAGCTGCAGCATCTTTGGCCTTCGAGGAGTCTTTGGTCTTCGAAGACTTTCCCTTCTTTGCGTCCTCAGTCTTGGCGTCTGCGTCCGCCTTGTCGCTCGCTGCGTTTTCGGCAGCCTCCTGCACTCCATTGACATCAGCAAAGTGCACAACCGACGCGTTGGCCTCTGTGATGCTTGCAGGCGCATCGGGAAGGTCAATGCTAACCTTGACGCTGTCCTCTGGCTGGACTTTCTCGCCATCATGCTCAATGCTGATGCGGAAGAATCGCGCTAGCACCACACGACCGTCCGAATCGAGCGCTTTCAAAGCCTGTTGCTTGTACGCCTCGTAAGCCTTGCTCTCGGGATCGACCTCATCCACCTTGAGCTTGGCATCTTCAGGGACGTTTGCCGTGAATGGCGCGTCTACGGTGACGGTGGCATCATCCTCTGCGACCTTCATCGCAGTGTCAACGGTCGAATCTGCCTTCGTCTTTGCATCCTCAGCAGCGTCACCCGCGGCTTCGTTAGGCTCTGCAGTTTCCCTTTCGTCGACTGGCACCTCTTCCTCAGGCCAATCTCCCTCGTCTATGTATTCTCCGTCTTCAATCGTAACCTCAGCGTCATCATATCCACCCGTCTCGCCAGTATAGACTGCCCCACCTGAAGAGCCCACCTCCGGCGTGGGGGCGTCATCGCTTGACGAACCCGTCTCACCAGAGTACACGGCTCCACCGCTAAACACTGAGCCTCCCACCGATGCAGCGTACTCCCGCGTCGGCTGTTCGTCTTTGCTTGCCACCCTCGTTGTGAGCGTGGTGGCTTTTTGCTGGAGCAAGCTTGACGTACCCAGACCGACAATCACAGCCATAACGACGAACGCAATCGCCAGAGCGTTCCGGCGCCTATGATTTGCCATCAACTGCTTAATCTTCTCAGATACCCGTGTCATGTCGCAACATCCCCACGAATCGAAGCTTCGCGCATTCGTAACGAGACACACGTGCCAATATTTGGAAAAAAGACATATATATCCCGCATGATATACATATTCATCACAACATGTTACTACGCTGTATCTAACAGCAACCTTTGATGTGGCTTAAAAGCCATGCACGGTTGAACTAGGCAGGTCAACGGTATCCAATAAAACCACATAAAAGCGGGTGTCTCGCAGGGGAAACTCCCCCGCGAGACACCCGCATGTGTATTGACCACGTTCCCACAGCGGGAACGTGGTCACCTATGCAGCTTCAGCAAGCTCAACGTCATCCGCAAATTCCTCGCGGATACGATCGTACTCGGCGATGGCATCCTCGATGCGGTCGTGCAAGTCGTCGTAGACGTAGAGTCCATCGGCATTCTGCTCCAGTCCCTCGAACGTAAGGTCGAACGTCTGCGGGGCCTCGGCGTGCTGAAGCAGCGTGAGGTCACGGAGCTGATCAGCAGTCTGATACATCAGACGCACGCGAGCGTAGGTCTTGCCGTCCTTGTTTGCCCACTTCTCAAACATGAGCTTCGAACCGATGGGGGTCTTTGCCTCGATTGCGTTTGGCAGCTCGTATTCGTCAACACCAAGGGCCGCCAGTACGCTGCCGATATTTGAGTCATGTCCGCAAAGGAAGGTGAACTTGCGACCTTCCGCGCTCAACTCCCCCTCGATCTCTTGGAGCAGCGGGTGCGCAACGTTGGCGGCCACAAGAGGAGCGGTAAAGAGCACGTCACCGTAAACGTCCTTGGCCTTCGAGATGAGTTTCCACTGGTCGCGGGTCAAGTCCGTACCGAAACCCGCTTTGACGGGATCGCTCTCCTCATAGTATTGGAGGATGAGCGCATCCGAGAGCTGAGTGGCAAGCTTGAGCGATCCTTCCATCGCGGGCTCCTGATCGAGCTCGAGCACGACGTTTGTGTCGGTGGTGTCCAGATCAGTGAGTTCGCCGCTCTGATATCCCTCGGAATCCTTGTAGTCGCAGACCTCGGTGATGAGGTCGAATGAGTCAGCTAGGCCTGCGGCGACCCCTCTCATGCCGTCCTCCCCACCGAATTCCGCAATCTGTGCGAGCGCCGCCTTCTCGTAAGCGTCGCTCATGAAGGTAAACTTCGGCGTAAAGACCGGGTTCATCTCATCGAAGGCACCCTTGGTCTCGATACGCACGTTGGCAACCGGCAGAAAGCCACCTGAGAAGTACTGCGCCGTAGCTATCGTGCGCTGCTTGGAGTTGGCATAAAAGCGCACCTCACCGTCGGCCGGCTGCCAGTTGTGCTCTATCAGACCCTCATGCTCAAGCCACGAGCGTACGTACTGCCCCATGAAGGTCTCCAGCGCACCACCGCGCAGCGAGAGTTCGCTAGGCTCGGAGGTCCATGCGTACCACTTGTGCGGTGTGGCGATGTCAAGTATCGACCCGTTCGTGGAGAGGGGCGAGCGGATGTTGTGGCGGCTCAGAATGACAACCTGCTCAAGCTCGTAGTCGTCACCAGGATCCTGATAGTTCGCAGTAACAGTCTCATCCTCTGAGACTTCTGCCTCGTTGGCGTCGATGGCTGCCGTGTCATCACTCTGCGTTCCTGCGCTATCTGCGGTATTAGTCGAAGCATTCTGCGTGGCACTGGCTCCACAGGCAGTCAGCACACCCGCAACAATCAACGCTCCAAACACCGCAAACAAAGCGACGCGACACCTATCGATTCCTCGCATTACTCGCTCCTTTCGCTTGGACGAGCACAGCCCGATACGCCCTGCGGCAGGCCAACCTTAGACTAATTATATAAAACGAACTCCTCCGCAGTGTATCGCATTTTTCCAGTGACACACGGCGGAGGAGTTCTTCTTAGCGGAGCGCTTCAACCTGACAGCTAGGCAACCTTCACGACCCAGCCAAACTTGTCCTCGATGGCTCCGGACTGGATGCCGGTGAGAGTTTCGCGCAGCTTCGCCAGCACGGGGCCGACATGCTCCATGCCCGCACCAAAGACATGCTCGTTGCCCTCGATATCCACGACCTTACCCACGGGGCTGATGACGGCAGCGGTGCCGCACATGCCGCACTCCACGAACTGGTCGATCTCGTCAAAGCGGACCTGACGCTGCTCGACCTCGATGCCGAGCATTTCTTCGGCGACCTGCACCAGAGAGCGACGCGTGATAGAAGGCAGAATGGAGTCGGTGGCAGACTGCGGAACCACGAGCGAGCCGTCTTCCTTGACAAAGAGGAAGTTCGCCCCACCGGACTCCTCGACGAAGGTGTGGGTCTGAGGATCGAGGAACATGTTGTCCGCGAAGCCCTCGGCATGGGCAAGCACGCTGGGATAGAGGCTCATCGCGTAGTTCAGGCCGGCCTTGATATTGCCGGTACCATGTGGAGCGGCGCGGTCATACTCGGGGACCTTAAGCGCCACAGGCTGCACGCCACCCTTGTAGTAGGGGCCAACTGGCGTCACAAGGATGCGGAACTGGTACTCGGTGGCTGGCTTCACACCGATGACATCGCCAGTAGCGACCATGAACGGGCGAATGTAGAGCGTGGCACCCGAGCCGAAGGGCGGCACCCATGCGAGGTTCGCCTTGACAACCTGCTTGACAGCTTCCACGAAGCGATCCTCGGGGAAGGGCGGCATGCAGATGCGCTTGGCAGAGTCAGCCATACGCTGGGCATTCATGTCGGGACGGAAGCAGACGATGTCGCCCGCCTCGGTGGTGTAGGCCTTGAGCCCCTCAAAGACCTCCTGGCAGTAGTGAAAGATGCCGGCGCATTCGGAGAGCTGCAGGGTGTGGTCGGGCGTGAGGATGTCCTCGCCCCAAGCGCCATCCTTGTAGTTGCAGACGTAGCTAAAGTCCGTGGGGGTGTAACTAAAGGTCAAGCTGCCCCAGTCAAGGTCTTTCTTCTCTACCATGATTTGCTCCTCATGATCGTGTCTTGCAAATGGGCATAGTATAGCCCCGGATTATTTCGATGAGAAAAACAAGTTCGTAACCCATAGACGCCCCCAAAGGAATAGATCCTCTGGGGGCGTCTCACGCACGTGTTTGCCAATCAGTTAGGACTTCAGCGTGAAGATATCAATCGAAGAGTTGCCGAGCAGCTCGTTCACGTAGTCGGTCCACTTCTCGGAGACCTCGGTCTGCTTGGTGCTGTACTCCTGATAGGCGACGTAATAGGCAGCCTGAGCTGCGTTGTACGATGCGCCGTCCTTCTTGACCTCATACTCTGCGAGCGCGGTGGCGTAGGGGCCGTCCTCGCTCTTAAACTTGCCCTTATCCTTGTCCCATTCGTCACCAGCAAGCTTG
>ONMP01000056.1 GCA_900318935.1 uncultured Actinomycetes bacterium | reverse complement strand
CAGTTCAAAGCTGGTCCCGCCCTGTCCTCATTTTAGCTCTGCCCTGAGCCCTACCTCACCCTCAGCGTAACCCCAAGCGTCTTCGCGTTCTCCTGGATCGTAAGCGTCAAAAGTATCGCATCTTCAATGTGACGCCGCCCTCGCCCACAATGTAGTCGTCAGGATCGATGGCGATTGTGGGAGGAGCTGGTGCCCCTGGCCAACAGGTGACAACCGAATATGACGCGAAGGTGCATGCCGGTCCGCGAGGGTCGCGTGGCAAGTCAATCGGAGTTTTCCGAAAGCGCCTGGGAAAGCCTTCGGGACCCTCCTGCGAGCGATTGGGAGATCTCCAGGAGGCTTACCGGCTGCGGCGGGAAATCTCTAGGAGGTTTCCAAGGCGGCCTCTAGGACGCCCTCGTCCACGATCGTCTCGTCGGGCAGCGCCTCGGCCTCGTCGACCTTTCCCCTGGGGACGAGCCTGCACGTCTCGGGCACGTCGTCCGACCAGGGCAGGTAGCGGTCGATCCGCCCCGGCTCCGCGAGCCGGGAGTCGTTGGGCATCTCGGCGAGCAGCCACTCGAGGTAGGCGCGCTGGTTGAGGCCATTGAGCTTGGCGGTGACCACGATCGAGTAGATGGCCGCCGACGCCTCGGCGCCCCTCACCGTGTCGGAGAACAGGAAGTTCTTTCTCCCGATGACGAAGGACTTTATGGCACGCTCGCTGATGTTGTTGTCGAGGCCGAGCCTGCCGTCCTCCAGCACGTTCGTCACGTAGGGCCAGTACTTGAGCGCGTAGGCGAGCGCCCTGTGGAGCGCGAGCCCCGGCACGGCCTCGAGGATGGCGGACCTCGCCCATTCCCGGAACGACTCCATGAGCGGGCGGAGCCTCCTCTCCCTGGCCCTCCTGCGCTGCTCGTGGCCCATCTCGTCGAACCCGGAGTCGACGCGGAAGATGCGGTCTATGCGCCGCCTGGCCTCGAGCGCGATGGAGTCGGCTCCCTCGCAGGCGGCGTCGCCGCCGGCGGACCTGACGATCTCGGCGAACTTGCGCCTGACGTGCACCAGGCACGCCGTGTTGGTCACGCCGGGGAGGCCCATGTTGAAGTAGGGGTCGTAGCCGTCGGTGGTGAGGTAGCCCGACCAGCCGTCGAGGAAGGCGCGCGGGACCGACCCCGAGCGGGTGGGGTGGTACTCGAAGATGCAGTTGGGCACCTCGTGGGGACCGCTCCTGAACAGCCACATGTACGACTTCCGCCTCGCCTTCCTGCCAGGCTCCTTGAGCACCTGGACCTCCGTCTCGTCCGCGTTCAGGTAGCGGCATCCCAGCAGCCTCTCCCTCATGCGGGCGTGGATCAGCGACAGCCACCGCTCGTGGGCGCCGATGGTCCAGTTGGCCATGTCCTGCCGGCTGACCTCGGCGCCGATGCTTCGGAAGTCCCGCTCCAGCCGGTAGTAGGGCATGGAGTTCGCGTACTTGGCGTTGATCACCCACGAGAGCATCGACGCCGTGGCGAACGACCCCGGTATGGGCGTGAGCCTGGGCATCGGCGCGCGCACGATCCGGGACGCGACCTCCTCGCCCGCGGCGTTGGCGTCGCAGCAGGACTTGCACCTGTACACGTGGCGCCTGTGCTCCTCCACCACGAGATGGGCCGGCACCAGCCGTATGACCTCGGTGACCTCGACCTTCATGTGCGACATCTCCGACCCGCACGCGGGGCACGCCCTGTCCTCGAGGTCGTGCTCGACGACCACGCGCTCGAGCTGGAGGTGTCGATGCGCCTCCTCCCGCCGCGCCTCCTGGGCTTCGTGGGCGAGCCGTCCCCGCCGGCGAGCTCGGGCTCCGGCTCGCCCGCGTCCGCCCACGCCTCGGCGTCGTTGAACAGCGACAGGCACATCTGGTCGTCGGGCACCGCCTCGGACCTCGGCGCGAAGAATCGCAGGTTGGCCAGCTTGATCATCTCGACGAGGCGCGTGATCTTCGACTCCAGCTCGCCCACCCTCGCGGACATCTCGGCCGCGGCGGCCGAGCTCTCCGCGGCCTCGGCGGCCAGGCGCGCGTTGTCGGCGGCGAGCGACTCGTTGTCGCGCGCGAGCGACGCCAGCTGGGCGCGCAGCGTGGCTATCTCCTGCTCGGGGGTGGGTCGCGTGGTTGTCGTCTTCCTTCTGCTCATATGCATATTATCCCACAAATGCGCAGGTAGACGGCCACTTTTAGGTCAGAGGACGCGCCTGGCGGCGACCGGTCGGGGTGCCGCGGGCTGCCTCGGGTCGATTCCGTCGAGCAGCCATATCAGCTGCCTGCGCTCTATCCTGAGGGAGACGTCGCCGGCGGCGGAGTGCTCCCAGCGGAACGTCCCCTCGGCGAGCTTGGCGTAGTACATGCAGAACCCGTTGGTGTCGAAGCGCAGGAGCTTCATCTTGAGGCAGTCCCGGCTGACGAAGCAGTAGAGCGCCCCGTCAGTGGGGTCCTCCCCGAAGTCGGTGGCGACTATGGCCGCCAGCCTCTGTATGCCGGCCCTCATGTCCTGCGGCCTGCGGGATATGAGTATCCTGTCGGGGGTGGTGAAGGGGTTCACAGCTTGGCCACCGCCCTCAGCACCATGGAGAGGTGGGTCTCGGACACGCCCTCCGGCACCACGACGTCGGCGCCGTTGACCCGCACCACCAGCGCGCTCGCGACGTCGGCGCGCGAGGTATCATTGGCGGCCTCGGCCCCCGGTCCGGCCGCATCGTCGTCCGGCCTGACCGCCAGCGCGGTCCTCGCCGCCATCGAGCCACGCGACAGCTCGATCCACTCCCCGCACGTGGGCTCCGCGAACATCCCCGGCTCCTCCCTGCGGAACACGGACATCCAACGGTACATGGTGGACTCGCCGACGTGGTTGAGCTGGCACCACTCCTTGACCGTCATGTCGGTGGCCAGGTACCTCTCGACCTGCTCCCTGCGCAATGCCCTGTTCTGGATCTGTTGCGACGTCATCGCTGCCTCCCGTCTGTCGGTTGGCAACGATTGTCTCGCCGATCACGCCAGTTCAAAGCTGGTCCCGCCCTGTCCTCATTTTAGCTCTGCCCTGAGCCCTACCTCACCCTCAGCGTAACCCCAAGCGTCTTCGCGTTCTCCTGGATCACGCTAACGGTCCTCTCGTCGATACCGTCATCCACATGCACATACGCCTCAAACGTGAGCTCAGCACTCGCGCCGCCAAGGTCGTAGAGCCTCTCCAATATCTCCTCTACGACCGTCCCGACCTGCATGCCAGCACTCAGCCGGTTGAGCGGCATCTCCAGCTCCACGTCGTGAGGCATCCTCGGCTCCACAGGAGGTGTCACGACCTCACCGCCACCGCCGCCAGGCTCGTTGCCACCTCCGCCAGGCGGAGTCGCGGGCGGGGTCACGGGAGGAGTCTCTGGTGGCGTGAAGGCCAGCTGCTCCAGCGCCTTCTCCCTGCGCACGACGAGTCCGCTGCGCATGTCGACGATGGGTCGCGCCCCGAGCTTAAGCCCGAGGTAGCGCCCTGCGGCCTCATCGTAACCATCGGCGTAGGCGAAGTAGTCCTTGGTCTCCACGCCGCGCGCAATGGCGTCGCGGAGCACGCCCATGTCCGAGAATCGCCTCAGGTAGCAGTAGCGGGCGTAGTCATCGGCAAGCTCCGACGTCGCGATGTGGTCCCTGTCCCGCATGAGGGTGCCGCCCAAGTCGCGGTCGAGCAGGTAGGGCGAGTACTCGGTGAGTATGGCCTCGTCCTTGTCTGCGCGAACGAAGGCACGCTTCGAGATGCCGTCCGTACCCGGTATGGGGATGACGTCCCACTCGATGCTACGGAGGTCGCCCACGTCCTGTGACGGGCAGAGCAGGTGCTTGTACGCCCCGAGCACAAGCCTCTTGGCGCGGTCGCGTGCCGCCGAGAGCTTCTTGCTGGCCTCGGCCCTCGCCGCGCGGGTCAGCTCGAGCGCCTCAGCCTCGTCGTCGATGCTCTGCCATGCCAGCGTGCGGCGCACGGCGTCGCGGGCGTCCCGCAGGTCGGCCTGCGAGGCCGCCGCGAAGAGGAGCATGTTGCGATTGGTGCGCAGCGAGTCCCCACGGTACGTGAGGCAGTCCTCCGCAAAGGCGCGTGCGGCCGACCCGTCGACGTCCTTGCCGTGCGGCTTGGACGGCGAGACGATCACCAGAGCAAGCGAAGCGTCATCAGGTACCTCGATAGTCGAGCCCGGGCACACGTAGACGGAATCGAATCCGCTCGAGGTCTGCCGCTCGGAGGCCCTCACCATCGAGACGACCTCGGCCTCGATGGCGTCGAGCTCGATGTGGCTCGCGCGCTCGCGCGCCATCTTCTCGAGGGTCGGGTGCGTGTCGTACCAGTACCGCTGCCCGGTGGTGTAGAGGTAGCTCAGCTCGTCGCGCATCTTGTTGAGCGCGTCGTCGTACACGGTCACACCCGTGCCGGGGATTGCGGCGCCGAGTCGCACGTCGGAGACGTCGAGACCCCTCAGGCTCTCGCCACGGGATGACGGCGCGCTGCCCAGGAATATGGCCCTCGCCATGCGCCGCGAGGCCCTCGGCTGGCGGAAGCGCCCATTCTGCTTGTCGATTGAGGCGGGTGTGGAGCCGTCCCCGTCCACGTCGTTGTCCACGACCGCGTTCCAGGCAGGGTCGAGGTACTGGAAGATCTCCTCGGTCACGCGCTGGTCGGAGAAGTTGATGGAGCCAGGCATGATGAGCGGGTCGGCGTCGTTGGCCTCCCAAAGGTTGTGGATGACCGTCGCCATCATGCGCAGCACGCCGCGCGTGCGCTGGAAGCGCGGGATGGTGCTCCAGTCGGAGTAGAGCCTGTCGAACACCTGCGGGTGTATGGGGTAGCACCGAAGCATCCGCTCGCGGTAGGCATGATCGCGGCACTCCACGGGGAACTTGTCCGGGTCGGCCTGGTAGTAGCCCATGAAGGCGTCCACCACGGGCTCGGCGAGGCGGCTGTCGTAGTCCTGGAAGAGGCGGCGCTTCACGATCTCGAAGCCCTCCTCGTTGCTCGCGGCGCGCCAGACGGTGTTCACGCGACCGAAGACGTGCTCGACGCTGGCGAGCGCTTCCTCGATGTGCTCGCCGCCGATTTCGCGCGCGCTCGCGGGAAGCGACGCGATGAGCATGCAGTTCTCGGTGCGCTTCACGGCCTCGGTCAGCTGCTGCACGAAGGAGAGCACGTTGGCGAAGGTCCCGGCCGGCAGGTTCTTCGAGTCGTTGCCGTAGAGGTTGCGCAAGTACATGGCGAACTCGTCCATCAGGATCACGCAGGGCCCGATGGCGTTGAAGAACTGCACAAGCGTGTCGGTGCCGGGGGCCACGCTCTTGCTGTCGGCGGCACGGACGATGGAGTACGGCTCGGGGTCGCCCTTCTGCAGGCACAACTGGTAGGCCATCTCGCCCCAGAGCGTGTTCACCTTGCCCTTGAGGAAGGCTGGGTTCTTGGAGGCAGCGGGGTTCAGGTCGTCTCCCGCGAGGGTCGCGACGTAGACCTTCCTCGGCAGCCCCGGCACCCGCGCCTGGTCCATGACCTCGGCTATGCCGGGCAGGTCGCGAGCGATGTTGGAGTTGCGCATCAGGTGGTAGACCGCGAGCATCGAGTGCGTCTTGCCGCCTCCGAAGGCGGTCTTCAGCTCCACCACGGGGTCGCCGTCGTCGTCATCCTCGAGGGAGACGCGCTTGAGCGCTGAGATGAGCAGCGCCCTCATGCCGCTCGTGATGTAGGTGCGCGAGAAGAACTCCTTGGGGTCCTGGTACTCGAAGCGGGCGTTGCCCTTGGCGATCTGGGCGAGGTCGAGCGCGAACTCGGCGGTCTTGAACTGGCCGCGAGCTACGTCGTCCTTCGGGGCGACCACGGTGCGCCAGGGCCTGAGCGAGGGTTCAGCCACGGGCCTGTTGTCGGTCACGATGCTGCCGTACGAGGGCCGCGCGGGCTCGGGCTGCTCGGCCACCCTCACCTGATCGCGGGCGGCGAACTCGCGGTAGTAGTCGCGGATGGCCGTGGCCGTCTCGGGGTCTATCTGCTCCATGAGGCGCGCCATGGTGTCGAGGGCGCGCTTGGTGTCCTCGTCGTCGAAGCCCTCGCCCGTGGAGTGCGCCCAAGCGTTGCGCGTGTCTATGAGCTCGCGGGCCCAGGTCTGCGAGCGCCTGTCGAGCACGGCAGAGAAGACGTCGCGCCACGACTGGATGATGAGCCTCAGCATGAGTAGGATGTCGAGCGAGTCCACGCACTCCATGTCCCTGCCGGGCGCGTCGTTGTACTCGGCGGGCTTCACGTCGCGCCGCTGGTCCTCGTAGAGGTGCCCGTGGACGCCGTCGCGCCACCAGCCGTTGCCGTACCTCCTGATGTACTCGCGCATCTCGAACATGCCGAGTGGCTCGCGCATGGCGTCGAAGGCGTTCCCTATGAGCGAGTTGTTGCTCGACCGTATCTCCATGTCCCTCACCCGCTATATGTTGAAGTCCAACCGCTGCTGTACCGGCTCGGCGCGCCTGATGGCCTCGGCGCGCTCCGCTATGTCCGCCCAGGACGTGACGATGTTGTTGAAGAGTGTGGCGTCGTCAGAACGCTTTTTGTCCTCCGCAATTCTGAATAGGATGTATGCGAGGCTCTTCGCGCGTTCGCCGCGCTCGTAGTCCTCGCCGAAGGAGGCGAGCACGTGGGCCGCGCCGTCGATGCCCTTGTCCTCAAGTGCTGCTATGCATGCCATGAGGTCGGACCAGGAGTACGGCGACAGTCGCGCCTGCTCGGGGTTTGCCACGTCGGTCGGGCTGACGAGCCAGGTCTTGCCGCCGTCATTGACGAGCACGCCCGCGCGTTTGAGGCCCGCGAAGCTTGCTCCACGGGCGTTGCGTAGCGTCTCCGCCGTGCCGAAGTCACCCTTCTCGAACCCGAACTGCTCGTACCAGGTGATGCAGAAGCGGGTCTCGTTGTCGAGCTCGGCACCAGTCTCTCCCATCAGGGCATCAAGTTGGTCATTAATTATACCGAGGGCAGTATGAACGCTCATCCTAGTTCCATTGGATTCCGATACCTTTGAGTATCTGGAGAATGCTGCCATTCCCGGTCCAATCGATGCTTGCGCCATGTCAACAGGAGCTATTGAACCTTGCTGTAAATCTTCAACACCTTTGCGTAATGTCCTACGTAGTTCTCTTTGAAATTCAGGGCGCGTTGCATCCGGAGCGTCAACATTGCGCTTTCTACACACAAGAACAACCGATGATGCCAGAGCGTTTGAACCGATGTCTCTTGTTCGACTTTCGCGTTCGGTTCTCATCGGCCATGTACCAGTAATCTGCAAGCCTGCATCTATTAGTGCTTGAAGCAGTGTCTCCCACCCTGAGGAAGATCTTCCATCTTCGTCATCACTGGTCTGCTGCTTGTATGCGTAATACACCGTCATTGGATACTCGGGATGCATGGATTCTGAAAGCCGTATGAACGTCTCTCTCATGCCATTCTCGAAAAAGCTCTTCGCATCTGCCATGCCACCCTCAAAGCGGAATGGTGTTGCAATGAGTTCTTCGTCTTTGGGAGTCAACATGGTTGCAAATATATCTGGATAGACTGACTTAACGCTCTTTCGTAACCATACGTAGAAGTAGTCCGACAAATCTGAGTAGTCAATGTTGTCGTAATATGGAGGGTCAGTCGAAATGATGAGTTCGTGACCGATGGTTTTTGTTGCATTACGCTGCAAGGCATCTCCCGCTGGTCCTGCGGGAAGTTGATTAATTGCCCCCACTACCTGCCCAGCCATGCTCATGAGCGAACCAGTAGATGATGACAACGGATTGACTTCAGCAAAATCCCACGCCATACGAATTGCCTGAAGTGCGAAAACATTCCGCATGGTTTCACCCTTGGTGATCCACGTACAGAGAGAGGAATTGTAGTCGGATAGTTTGTCAACGATAAAAGCTAGGTAGATAGATATAGCTTCAGCGTATGCCTTACAACCACGACCTCCACTATTCAGGTTGGCGCGATCGTCAGACATCCCGGCATTGCGCGCATCTTCCTCAACCTCTCTCTTCAACTCTTGCACAATCTCAGTAAGTCTGGTCAGTGTATCGAGCTGCCTGTTTGTAAATAGTTTCCTGTGCTCAGTCATCCCATATGCCTGGACACGAAAACCCAAAGCTTGTTTAGGCAGTGATGTCAAGGGCGCTTGGGCCGGAATTGCGATGCTGTTTGCAATGGCCTCATCCTCGTCAGTCGCAGACTCGTACCATCGGGTTCTTCCAAAAGGGCTTTCGCATACGATAGCCATAAGCTGATTGCCTAATCCGTGCTCACGGCTTTCCGCACGCACGTAATCCAAGCTTAATGGTCCGTCGCAGTGTAAACAACGTCCGCCCTTACGTCCTATGGTCTCTCCTTCGACACGAGAAAAGTCATTCCATCCCGATTTTTCGTAGCGGACTATATAGCGTGTATCGTTACCATCAATGATTGGTTCGATATATGCGCGGTTGCCCTTCTTTTTGCAGAGCCAAAACGAACGCACTAAAGGTGTTTCACAACGACAGGCTGGATTTGGACACTTAACGGTACGTGCCCATATATAAGCAATTGGCGTTGCGCTCTTCGTAACCTTACCATTGCTGACAACGATATCAGGGTAATGATTACCTAGTCGATCTATAGCGATGGATCGCATGCGACCAGCATAATAACGAACGTCTTCGGAGAGCCCAGTTGATTTGGGCCACGAACCATCTCTCTGAGATAGTGTTAATCCGTCGTCAGGATGTACCGGCGCAGCCCCACTGAAGCGAGCGGGTATATCAATCATTGCCCGATTCAGAGTCACGGGTATCGGATTAAGATCGGCGGCATGTGATAAAAGCCCCAGCCTCTGCGCCTCCAATGGCAGAGCTCCTCCGCCTGCAAACGGATCAAGAAATTCGGGTAGCTTGCCGTCTGGTGCATACTTCACCATCTCGTCGTAGGCTTGCTGGTACAGCTGCTGGTCTCCGATATTGCTCCAGTCAGCAAGCCTTCGAATGATGCTATGAAGCCGCTCGCGCTCATGATCCTGTTCCTCCACAGTTTTGAACAGCTCAGGATGCTCTGCTGGGTCGTCCACCATACTGGCAAATATGACGCATCGCGCGGCTGCAAGCGGACGACGGGCCCACCAGAGGTGGAGTGTAGAAGGATGGCCCTTACGGATGGACTTCTCACGCACTGACTGCGCGTTGATCTCGTCCAGAGGGATGGAGGTCTCTATCAGCTTCTTCTTGTACATGTCCCGTCCTCTATGTCGTAGACAGCCACCTCGCGGGCGCTCTCTATAAGGCTCTTGATCTGGAATGGGTACTTCGTGAGCTTCTGGTTGATGTCGGCGTCCACGATTGCCCCCATGAGGTAGGTCGTCTCGGCACCTTCTCCCGAAGGCCGCGTGATTGCGAGCACGAATCGGTCCTGGTTGCCAGCGGCCTTCAGGACCTCGTTGCGCGAGAGGTAGACAGTGTCGGCGTCGGCCCGCACGCCCTTGCTCTCTATGAACAGCAGGTCCTCACTGCCGTCAGCATTGGGCACCCGGGACTCCACGTCCCAGCCCACGTTGTCGCGGCTCACGTCGATGGGCACGTGGAGCAGGTGCTTCTCGATGGCCATGACGGCATGCATCCCGCGCATCTCGGATTTCTTCTTGGCCTCCTGGTCGATGACGTCCTGCTCGTCGTTGCCGCCGTAGAGCATGCACCTCGGCACCACAAGCGCGCAGCCGACGAGTTGCAACGGCTTCGAGTGCACGCTCCTCTGGTTCTTCAGCTCGGCGAGCCTCAGCTCCTTGCGCCCCTGCAGCGTCTCCAGCTCCCGCCTGCGGTTGTCGGCCTGCAGCCTCGCACCCTCCTTGCCCTGGCGGGCCTTCTCGGCCCACTTCTGCTGCTCGCGCGAGAGGCGCACGATGGCATGCGAGAGGCGCCGGTCGACGGCGTGGGCGATGCGGTCGAGCGCCGCCTCGCGCTCGTTGCGGATCTGAGCCACGTCGGCTGAGACGAGCCTGCCCATCACCTCGGACTCCGCTATGCGCTCGGCGTCCTCGGCGCTCCCCAGGCAGTCCCACACGAGATCCTCGTCGTAGAGCTCCATCTCCTCGGGCTCTATGGCCCGGTAGTCGATGTAGGGCGCCTGCCCGTATATCATCGGCTCCTGGCCGCCTTCGACCTCCACGTAGTACAGGCGCCTCTGAACGTCGCGCCCCTCCCCGTCGCAGATGCTGAGCGAGTAGGCCATCATCAGTCGCGGGCCGAGCGTGCGGTTCGCCTCGTCCACGAGGATGGCGCCGTCCGTGAGCGTCGAGGAATGCTTGGCAAGCGTCTCCTCCACGGCTGCGTCGAGCAGCGGGTGCCCCACGCACACGAGGTCGGTCCTGCCGGGGTCGGTGACAGCCTCCTTCTCGAAGGCGAGCGACGCGTAGCTGTCCGACAGCGGCCTCCTCGCGCCGTTGCTGCTCTTGACCCGTAGCGCCAGCGGCACGCGGCGGATACGGTACGTGCCGTCGCGGTTGGAGGCGAGCCTGCCGCCCATGTCGGCGAGCGTGCGGTCGAAGAACGAGTGGATGTAGTGGGGCTGGAGCCTCATGGCGTTGGCGCGCTCGATGTCGGTGCGCACGCGCGTGACGTCGTCCATGCCCAGTGTGTCGGTCGCGAGCACGTCGCGCTTCATCAGCGCGCTCAGGTGCTCCTTGTCGAGCGCCCCGTCGATGACGGTGTCGAGGTAGTGCTGGCGCTCCGGCGTCTGTTCGAGCAGCACGGCCTCCAGCAGCAGGTCAGCGAGGGTCTTTCCGTCGTAGGAGACCTGCCCGAGCACGTCGAACACCTTGCCCTGCAGCGTCTCCTTCTCCTGGTCGAGCTTGTCGAGCAGGCGCTTCCACACCTCGCCCTCGCGCGTCCCCTCGGCGACGAGGTTGTACATGAGGCACGTGTGGCGCTGTCCGATGCGGTGGATGCGCCCGAAGCGCTGCTCGATGCGGTTCGGGTTCCAGGGCAGGTCGTAATTGATCATCAGGTGGGCCACCTGGAGGTTGATGCCCTCGCCTGCGGCGTCGGTCGCCACGAGCACGCTCACGTCGTCGTTCTGCTTAAAGTCGGCCTCCGCCGAGCGTCGCTGGTCGCGGTTCATGCCGCCCCGTATGGTGCGCAGGCGCTTGTGCGAGCCGAGGTAGTCGGTGAGCCGGGCCTCTAGGTACTCGAGCGTGTCGGTGTACTCGGTGAAGACGATGAGCTTCTCGCGGGTGCCGTCGGCGTTGCGCATCGCGTCGCTCTCGAGGAGGTCGAGAAGCCCCAGCCACTTGCGGTCCTCGCGCCTGTCGAGGACGGCCTTAGCCTCGTCCTCGAGCGCCCGCAGCTCCACGAGCTCGGCCTCGAGCTCCTCGAGCGTCTCGGCGGCGGTGGCGGAGTCTAGGACGATGAGCCCCTCTGGCGTGTCCTGCTCGGCCTCACGGTCGTCGGCGTCCCACTCGTCCCAGTCCCAGTCGTCCGGGTCCACCTTCGCGTTGCCGATGGTGTAGGTGCCGCGCTCGCGCACCTCGTTGGCGCGCTCCTCGAGGCGCAGGCGGCGTCGCTTGAGCGAGCGGTACGCGGCGAGCGGAGAGGATGCCAGCCTACGCTGCAGGGACGTCATGGCGAAGCCCACGGCGTTCTTCTTGTCCATACTCACGATGCGCTCGGCGCGGTTGTACCCCTCGCGCACGTAGGCGCTCACGTGGTCGTAGAGCGCCTGCTCGAGCGCCGTGAGCGAGACCTGCACGGTCTTCGCCTCTCGTATGGGGAAGAGCTTCCTGCCCTCGAAGGTCAGCAGCTCCTCCTTCTGGAGGCGGCGCATCACGTCGGTGAGGTCGACAGCCACGCCTGCGTGGGTGCCGCCCTCGAAGAGGTCCCGGTCCAGCAGCTTCATGAACTCCTGGAAGTCGTCCTCGTGGCCGTTGTGCGGGGTTGCCGTCATCAGCAGCAGGTGTCTTGTGCGCTCGGAGAGCAGTCTGCCGAGGTGGTAGCGCTTCGTGTAGTCGACCTTGCGCCCGTTCACGTGCGCGGCCATCTTGTGCGCCTCGTCAACGATCACGAGGTCCCACTGGGCCTCCTTGATCATCTGCTGCATGCGCTCGTCGCGCGCGAGCTTGTCCACGGACGCCACGAGCAGCGGGAGGTCCACGAAGGGATTGCCGGACTTTGTGGAGTCGACCACGTCGTTGGTGAGCATGCGGAACTCGAGGCCGAACTTCGGCCCCATCTCGTCCTCCACCCACTGCTGGACGAGCCCGCCCGGGCACACGATGAGGCAGCGCTCCACGTCGCCGCGGATCATGAGCTCCTTGATGAGGAGACCCGCCATGATGGTCTTGCCAGCTCCCGGGTCGTCGGCGAGAAGGAACCTCAGCGGGTCCTTGCGGAGCATCTCCTCGTAGACCGCCGTGATCTGGTGCGGGAGGGGCTCGATTATCGAGGTGTGCATGGCAAGGCGCGTGTCGAACACGTACGAGTACTTGATGCGAAGCGCCTCGGCTGCGAGCAGGAAGCCGTTCGGGTCCGCGGAGAAGGTGCGCCTGTCTCCTCCCTCGCTCACGCGAAGGCCCAGGCAGTCCTCGGGAAAGAGCACGGCTGCGCTGTATGTGCCGTCGAGCTTCTGGTATACGACGTTGGCCGCGTTTCCCGTGGGAGTGACCGCAATGACCTTGACGACCTCGGAAGGCAGGATGCCTACCACGTGCATGCCTGGCTTGAGCTCCGAGATGTCCACGCGAAACCACCTATCATAACGACAAAATCCAACAGCAAAACATTGTAAGGTCCAGAAGGTGCCGACCATTCGATAATTCGCCCACCTGACACATGCGATGGACCTAATGGAGTGTAGAGAGAGGCATTGGCCACATGCAGTTGGGCCATAATGTGAGCAAAGCAATCCCAAGGATTCCAACGTCAGCGAGATGATGCCCCATGTCGTCGAGAACGTTCGAAATAGCAGCTGAGATAGTCACGGTCCTCGTCCCCTTCGTCGTCGAGAAGAAGCGCGAGATGACCTATGGAGAGCTGAGCAGGGCTATCAAGGAGAGGTTCGACGACAACGTGCCCGCTTGGCACGGCATGGCGAATCCGCTCGGCGAGATACAGGAGTCATGCAAGGAGCTCAGCTTGCCGAATCTTCCGGTAATGGTGGTCGACCAGACGAAGAGGAGACCAGCCGAGGGTTGGTACGCGCAGTTTGACCTACTTTACCCAGAGCTTGCACTGCTCGATGAGGTTGAGAAGCGCAACAAGGCGAAGGACAGCGTCCTTGCGTGCTCCGATTGGTCCCCACTCTACCTTCACTACGGAATCGATGAGCCCGTCCCAGAGGTTGTCGTTGACGACGAGACGGTGTTGCGGCTCTATGTGGAGGGCACGCAGCAGGCGACCCTCAAGGCTCGCGAGGAAGCGAAGCGCAGCTTCATGGCAAGAAAGAAGTGTCTCGAAATCAGAGGCACGGCGTGCGGCATATGCGGGTTCGACTCTGAGAAGGTCTACGGAGTGCCAGGGATCGTCGAGGTCCATCACTTGCATCCACTTGCAGATGGAGATGCTAGACAGACTGACCCGACTAAAGATCTCATCCCCGTATGCCCCAACTGCCACCGAGTTCTCCACAGTAAGGACGACGGTGTCTTTACGCCCAATGATGTGAGGCACATGATGGGTTTGCCGGACCTCCCCGAGTTTGAATGAAAGTTTCGCCTTGAACAAACTGTAACCAGAAATCTCGTACTTAAGATGCAATGGTGATAAACCGAGCATGGGAGACCTTCATTGGCTCATGGAAATGATGACTGTAGGTGCTACTGCATCTGTCTCGATTATTTTTAGACGAGTAGCATGTCGGCAGATTCTCGCGGAAATCGAACTTGGCATGCACTGCCAGAACTATGACTTCATCCACTTCCACTCGATGTGGATGAGCGTCATGCTCTTTGAGGTTTTTCAAAGGTTACGGTAGTAACATCTACGCGTTCGATTTGTTGGTCAAAGAGAAAGACATTACGCGATGAACACGGATAATCCGGCTGACGGCACACAAGATGCAGTAATCCTTGACCTAGATATCGGTGATGATAAGTATGGTTTTGGCCAGAGCATCGTACGGGCACTTTCTGATGCAGAAGGCGAGCTGGAAGATATCGACAAGCAAATCGAAGAATCAATTGCCACGTTGAATTCGCTTACGCCGCAATGCGACAGAATCGATTATGCTCTCGCAGCTGCGAGCGGCGCACTTTGCGGGATTATCGACGTGTTCCTTGTGGGGAAGCCTGGACAGTCGCCAGTGGGAAAGGTGACGGACCGGTGGTACGAGGAGCGCGTGAAGGACTTCGCGAGGCTGTGCGGATGGAACAAGGGCGACGGTACGCTTTCGTCGGCCATTCGCCACCTTGGGAAGAGGTTCAACGTTCCATACGATCAGCGCGGTGCAGGAGACGCAGCAAGTCAAATATCCGAAATCAACATGAGGAACCATCACTTCAAGTCGCTCGGACACAACCCGACTTTGCTCGGCCTTTTCTTCTCGGTTCTCGACCAGTTCTCCAATACCTCGCACTTCATCACACTGGGGGAACTCAGATCCATACAGGAGGCCGACGGCAAATTCCATCTATATGGCCACGACGTACCGAGCAAGCTGTTCTGCGCCTTCGTAAACTGGTTCGGACACATCCTCTCGGACGTATCGGGGTCCGAGTGCGGCAAGGGCCGCGGCCTGGGCATTCCATCTCCTATATGGTGCTGGACGAACGACGTCATCGCTATTAAACAAGCGCTCCACATTCCCGCATCGGACTTCGACAAAGCCATGAACAAGCTTGCCTTAAGAATCTATGAAGAAGGCTTTGACGTAAGGTTCCAGACAGCGCAAGCAATCCCCGTGCTAATAAACGAGCTCTTTGTGCGGCTGATGTACAGCGTGAGACGTGCAGTGCAATACCTTATCGCCACCGACAAGGAAAGCCGTTCCTCCACAGGCCTTTGGCAAGCATGCGAACCGTTTGCAAACGCAACAGCGAGGCGGATGTTGACGGTAGCACACGGATCATTTTGCCTTGTCGACCTAGCCGATGCGACCATACACGGACTCGCAGGAGGAGGAAACGTCGTCGAATTCGTCATTAGGCTAAACGTCATCGGCATAGGTAGGTTTGCCATCTCCCTGTATGGTGAGGCGAGCAGGGGCTTCAAGAGCTCGCATGTCGAAGAGAAAATCTACTTCCTCAGACGCAAGAGGATTGTCGCGGAGGACTACGTGGCTGGTCTCAGAGTGTTGGCCGACCTCTACGATGACGAGCAGCTGCTGACACTCGTCGATGACCTGAAGAAAAGCAACGCATACAAGACGGCCTTCGAGAAGT
This sequence comes from uncultured Actinomycetes bacterium, assembly GCA_900318935.1. Taxonomy (GTDB): domain Bacteria; phylum Actinomycetota; class Coriobacteriia; order Coriobacteriales; family Atopobiaceae; genus RUG440. The sequence goes on along the minus strand of ONMP01000056.1, from coordinate 1,510 downwards.
CGGTAAGGCTCGCAGAAAAGAGGCGGGTCCCAGAGGAGCGGATCCTCAGGACCAAGGGCGACATAGATGCCTATTTCTTGGGAGGAAACAATGGGCAATAAGTCAGAGCTTGAACGCGTCACAGACAAGGTGGATAGACTCGTAGGTGAGACAAACGCCAAGATTGCCGAGTTGGGGGCAGGGACCGAAGGCCTGTACGCAGCCCTGCGCGATATCCAGACCACCTTCGACAGGATAAGGAACATTCCGGCCGACAGATCACTCGAGTATGAGAAGCTTAAGAAGGTCAGGCTCGAGTGGAAGAGCCAGGCCGAAAAGATTGAGGGCGAATTTGCCTCCAATGGCTTTGAGAACAATCTGAAACATAAAGAAGGGGTCATCTCAATGGCCAGAGCCAACGATCCAAATTCTGCTTCTTCTCAATTCTTCATCATGGTTGGTGACGGTGACTGGCTCGATGGGCAATATGCCGCTTTTGGTCAAGTTACCAAAGGTATCGAAGTCGTTGATGCTATTGCATCAGTGAGAACAAGCCCAAATGATAGACCTCTTGAAGCTGTCGTCATTAAAGATATTAGAATTGAGAAATAATTATGGCTAAGGATTTATTAATTGGTTCTCACGTCGGAATGAATGGCCCAGATTATTATCTAGGCAGCGTTAAAGAAGCGATTAGCTATAACGCCACAACATTCATGTTTTATACAGGCGCGCCACAAAACACATTCCGTAAGCCTTTAAGCGACCTTAAGATTGAAGAAGGACGTGCTTTGCTCAAAGAGCAAGGCTTTGATGAAAATAAAATCGTTGTTCATGCGCCTTATATCATGAATCCTGCTAATAAGAGTCGTCCTGATCTTTTAGAATTAACTCTTAAGACATTAACAAGTGAACTTAGAAGAACTCACGCCTTTGGCGCGAAGATTCTTGTTCTTCATCCAGGTAACCATTTGGGTCTTGGTTCCGAAGAAGCTATTAAGAATTTAGTGGAAAACTTAGATACAGTTTTAGCCCAAGATGGCACTGATGTCAGAATCGCCATAGAAACTATGGCGGGCAAAGGTTCTGAAATCGGTACTTGCTTTGAAGACGTTAAAAAGATTCTTGATAACTGTAAATATCCAGAGCGTTTAGGCGTTTGTCTTGATACATGCCACGTACATGACGCTGGCTACGACGTAAATCAAGTCGATGACTTATTAGCCGAGTTTGATCGAATCATCGGTCTAGACCGCCTTTTAGTGGTCCATGTGAACGATTCTAAGAACATTAGAGGCGCGCATAAAGACCGTCATGAGAACTTAGGATACGGTGAAATTGGCTTTGAAGCCTTATGTAAACTCGCTAATCATCCATTATTAAGAGATATTCCAAAGATCTTAGAAACTCCTTACATTAATGAAAAAGCCCCTTACTCTGATGAAATCAGAATGTTAAGGGACGAGAAATTCATTGATGGCTGGAAAGATAAATATCTAGCGTAATTTATTAATTTCTTCAATTAAAGCGT
>ONMP01000201.1 GCA_900318935.1 uncultured Actinomycetes bacterium | reverse complement strand
CGGGCGCGACTTTCCATGACGTACTTGCATTGCCGTCCATGACGGAGCGCGTATCCATCGGTATCACTGCCAGCCAGGTTGTCTTCTCATTTGGCAACACGACCTATGTGTCGAGGCGCATCGAGGGAAACTTCCCCAATTTCAGGCAACTCCTTCCCACGACGCGCAATTCCGTCGTTCGCCTCGACGCGCAGCAGCTTGTCCAGGCGCTCAGGCGTGTCTCGGTGATCGCGCAGTCCAATCCGTCGGTTCGCTTCGACGCCGACGCGGACGGTGGCGTCTTGCGCCTGTCGGCGTCCTCTCCTGACCAAGGAGAGGCGAGCGAGCTTTTGGGCGTCGAGGTCGAGGGCGAGTCCATGTCGATCGCGCTCAACTTCCACTATGTACTTGACTGCGTCTCCGCTGTCTCGGGCGATGCCGATGTGGAGTTGGAGCTGCTCAGCTCCATGCAGCCGGCGATATTCAAGTCGTACGCCTCCATCAACTACCTCTATCTCCTCATGCCGGTGAGGATGTAGGACGTGGGCCTTGCGGTCCGGCGCCTGACGCTTCATGATTGGCGCTGCTTCGAGGAGCGTACCATCGACCTCGCAGCCGGCCTCAACGTGTTCTGTGGTCCCAACGCCACGGGCAAGACGAACGCCGTGGAAGCCCTGCAGCTCCTAACGGCGGGCACGTCGTTTCGCCATCCGCGAACGGATGAGCTGGTGCGTGACGGTGCCCAGAGTGCACGGGCAGCAGCTCGCCTTGAGGGCGACGGCCGCGTGGTTGATGTCTGCTGCCACTGCATGCTTGGCAAGAGAAGAACCTTCGAGCGTAACGGCAAGCCAGCACGTCCCGCGGATCTTTCGGCGACGCTCATGTCGGTGCTCTTCACGCCTGATGACCTCACGCTGATCAAGGGGTCGGCCAAAGCGAGAAGAGACGAGCTGGATGACTTCGGGGCACAGGCGAACGCGAGCTTTCGCAAGGTTGTGCGCGCATACGGGCGTGCCGTCGACCAAAGAAACCGTCTGCTCAAGGATCCTCTCATGGACGAAGGCATGCTGGCTGCCTGGGACGCTGCGGTGGCATTGGGCGGGGCAACGCTGCTGCGTGCACGCATGGCGCTATTCGAGCGGTTGCGGGCAAAGATGTGCGAGATCTATGCGCGTGTTGGCACCGAGAGCCTCGAGGGCAGGTACGATTGCACGCTGGGGCCGGAAGCGCGCGGCCTCTCTCGCGACGAGCTACGCGATCTCTTTCTCGATCGCATGGAGAGGACGCGTGTCGAGGAGCTTAGGCGTGGCATGACGCTCTCGGGTCCGCACCGCGACGACGTGACGTTCATCCTCGGCGGTCGCGACGTGCGAAGCTTCGGAAGCCAGGGTCAGCAGCGTTCGGTGGTCCTGGCGTGGAAGATGGCCGAGGTGGCGATTGCGGCCGAGGTGGTCGGCGAACAGCCCCTGCTCCTCTTGGATGACGTGATGAGCGAGCTTGACGAGCGACGTCGCGTCGCGCTCACCGAGTTCGTGGGCGGCCGCATTCAGACGGTCGTGACGACCGCGAATTTGCAGTACTTCCCAAGCGACCTTCTTGGAGACGCACGGGTGGTCGAGTTCGGGGAGCGTGGTCTCAATGCCTAGGCGAGAAGCGACCGGAAGTGGTCCCAAGCGCGCTGGCGACATCATCGGCTCCCTCTTTGGCGCCGGTGGTGCCGGCAAGCTCTCGTCAGCCCAGCGCGCAGCACGTGGATGGTTCTCTGCAAACGGGGATCGCGAGCGCGCGCATACGACGGGCGTGTGGCTGCGCAAGCCAGGGCGTGCCGGCAAAGACCCCGTCATGGTGGTGCGTCTCGACTCCAACCTGCTGGCGCAAGAGCTCGCGACAAACAAGGAGCTTTACCTCGCCCGACTTGCCCGTGTCGGCGTGGCCGTGAGCGACCTGCGCTTCGAGGTGGGTCGTGCTCGAGGCCCCGGGATAGCGCGGGGAAAGAAGCCAAAGAAGGAGAAGCCTCCGCTGCCAGACTTGCGCCCGGCGGATCTCGCGCGCATAGAGCATGCCTGTGCCGACCTGCCCGAGGGGCTCAAAGAGAGCGTCTCTCGGGCGATGCGTGCGACGATAGCGCGTGAGAGGCAGGGACAGAAGTAAACTCATAAGGCCGAGACGCTGTGTCCAATCACCTCGTATGCCGGGCAGGGTATACGAATCGGCGTTACGACAGGCGCTCTTCGAGCGGTTGCGCTTCGGGCCGATCCTATTCCGCCAATCCGGTTCCGCCCATTCTCGCGCGTCGTGAGCCACGTCAAGAAGAGTAAGGCCTTGGGGTACGCAAGCAATGAAAAAACGCCCCAGACTAGCCCTCGTGGCCTCAGATGAGGTACAATGTTCCTTCGCACTTTGCAAGGTATGGCGTTTCGCGTGGCATTTGGGCCTCTTGACCCGCTGCGCGGCGCCTATCGGATGAGAGGACGCGCGTGGCAAAGAAGAAGCAGAACGGCTACGGCGAGGAGCAAATCAAGGTCTTGGAGGGCCTCGATCCCGTGCGCAAGCGCCCGGGCATGTACATCGGCTCAACGAGTTCGAGCGGCCTACACCATCTCGTGTGGGAGATCGTGGACAACTCGGTGGACGAGGCGATGGCGGGCTTTTGCTCGCGCATCGACGTGACGGTTCATCCTGACAACTCGGTCACGGTTACCGACAACGGGCGCGGCATTCCGGTGGGAAGGCATCCCCAGAAACGCATTCCAACCCTTGAGGTGGTCCTCACGGTGCTCCATGCCGGCGGCAAATTCGACAATGACGCGTATAAGGTCTCAGGCGGCCTGCACGGCGTAGGCGTCAGCGTGGTCAACGCGCTCTCGTCAAGGCTCGTCGCCGAAGTCAAGCGCGATGGCGGCGTATATCGCATGGAGTTCAGTCGCGGCAAGGTCACGCAAAAGATGGAGAAGGTCGGCACCTCGAAGGTCACGGGCACGTCCATCACGTTCTGGCCTGACGAGGAGATCTTTGAGACCACGGTATTCAGCTATGACACCCTGCACGACCACCTGCAGGAGACGGCCTTCCTCAACAAGAATCTCAAGATTCGTCTCATCGACGAGCGCGAGCTTTCGCCGCGTACGGACGAGTTCTGCTATGCGGGGGGCATCATCGACTTCGTGAAGTTCCTCAACGAGGAAAGAACGATTCTTCCCGGTCTCGCGAGACCCATCTACATCGAGGGGCGTTCGGCAGATGACGCCCCCACGGACAAGCGCGGCGAGGTCGAGGTGGCCCTGCAGTGGAACACCACGTACTCTGACCAGGTGCTTTCCTTCGCCAACGACATCTACACCGACGAGGGCGGTATGCACTTGGAGGGCTTCCGCGCGGCGCTGACAAAGACGATCAACGACTATGCCCGCGCAAAGAAGCTGCTCAAGGACAAGGAGCCCAACCTCACGGGTGACGACGTGCGCGAGGGCCTGACCGCGGTCATCTCCGTCAAGCTTCCCGACCCGCAGTTCGAGGGTCAGACCAAGGCAAAGCTCGGCAACTCCTACATGCGTACCCTCACCAACAAGGTCGTGGCTCAGGGCCTCGCTGAGTATCTGGAGGAGCATCCGAACCCAGCCAAGGAGATCTTCAAGAAGGCCAGCCAGGCGGCGAAGGGGCGCATGGCGGCTCAGAAGGCGCGTCAGGCCACCAGGCGCAAGGGGCTGCTCGAGAGCGCGAGCTTGCCCGGTAAGCTCGCCGACTGCTCCGTTCGCGATCCCGAGATGACCGAGCTCTTCATCGTCGAGGGCGACTCCGCAGGTGGCTCGGCAAAGATGGCCCGCGACCGCTCCATCCAGGCGGTACTGCCCCTGCGCGGAAAGATCTTGAACGTCGAGCGCGTCCAGGAGCATCGAGCGCTCAGTTCGGACACCATCACCTCGCTCATCACGGCCATTGGCACGGGCGTGGGCCCGGAGTTCAACATCGAAAAAGCCCGCTACCACAAGATCGTAATCATGACCGATGCTGACGTGGATGGTGCGCACATCCGCATCCTGTTGCTCACGTTCTTCTATCGCTACATGAAGCCCATGATTGACGCGGGCTACATCTACGTTGCGCAGCCGCCGCTCTACCAGCTCAAGCCTAAGGGTCGCAAGACCGGCAAGTACCTCTTTACCGACGAGGAGCTGGCCATCGAGGCTGCCAAGTACGACGATCCCACCCGCTACACCGTGCAGCGCTACAAGGGCCTGGGTGAGATGGACCCCGAGCAGCTCTGGGAGACCACCATGGAGCCCAAGAACCGCATCATGTTGCGGGTCACGGTCGAGGATGCCCTGGCCGCCGACCTCGCCGTGAGCGACCTCATGGGCACGACCGTCGAGAAGCGCAAGGACTTCATCCAGAAGCATGCCAAGGACGTGCGCTTCTTGGACATATAGGCCTGCGGGCGGCCCGGCGGGCATTGCGCGGCCGCTCAGACAGCCACGTTTCACGTGGAACTCGCGGGCGCGCAAAGCCCGCCGGGCCGCACGGTAGCAACCTTCAGGAAGCGCACGGCCTTGGCATCGCCTGAGGCCTTGCGCTTTCAGACGCCCTTCGTGGGGTCGCTCACGGCGAGGTCGGCGGCGCCTTCTCGACCGGGGGACCCGTGAAAGGGGAGAAAAAGAAGAAAGTGCGTCGCTTCGCGACGCGGTTTTGGATAGGAGAGTCAGTTGGCAAACGATGACGAGAACCGCAACGACGACGAGTTGAGGGGGCCGGACGGGCGCGACCATCTGGACGACCTCGTCGAGCGTGCGATGCGCGACATGGAGGTCGACCCGGAGCGCGAGGACGAGGACCCCTCGGACGTGTACGACGACGAGGAGGATGACTACCCGCCTGAGCAGGGATCCTTGGGTCTCGCAGGTGCGGGCCTCTCCCATACCATCAGCGACGAGGCAGGCACGAGGCTCGACCTTACCGACATCCATGGGGGCACGCTCAAGCCGATCGAGATGAGCCAGGAGATGAAGACCTCCTTCCTCGAGTATTCGATGTCGGTTATCGTCGCACGCGCACTGCCCGACGTGCGCGACGGCCTGAAGCCGGTGCATCGCCGCATTCTCTACGCCATGAACGAGGCCCACATCGTACCGACGCGTCCGCACAAGAAGTCCGCATGGACCGTCGGCGAAGTCATGGGCAAATACCACCATATACGACGCCATGGTGCGCATGGCGCAGGACTTCTCGATGCGTCTGCCGCTCGTTGACGGGCATGGCAACTTCGGCTCGGTGGACGGCGACCCACCGGCCGCCATGCGCTACACGGAGAGCCGCCTCACGCATGCCGCGATGGAGATGCTGCGCGACCTCGACAAGGAGACCGTGGACCTTCAGCCCAACTACGACGAGTCCCTCTCCGAGCCCGCCGTCCTGCCGTCGCGCTTCCCGAACCTGCTGGTCAACGGCTCGTCGGGCATCGCCGTCGGCATGGCCACCAACGTACCGCCGCACAATCTTCGCGAGGTGGTGGATGCTGTCTGCCTCGTAATCGACAATCCCGATGTCACGCTTGAGGAGATCATGAAGGTCCTTCCGGGTCCTGACTTCCCCACCGGCGGCATCATCATGGGTACCGACGGCATCAAGGACGCCTACGCCACCGGACGTGGCTCGATCACCGTGCGATCAAAGGTGCACGTCGAGCAGCGCAAGGGCGGACGTCAGCGCCTCGTGGTTACCGAGATACCCTATCAGGTAAACAAGGGCACCCTCCAGGAAAAGATTGCCCAGCAGGTCAACGAGAAGCGCATCGAGGGCATCTCCGACATGCGCGACGAGTCCAACCGCAAGGGCATGCGCATCGTCATTGACCTCAAGCAGGGCGCCGTGCCCCAGGTCGTGCTCAACAATCTCTACAAGCGCACGCAGCTCCAGGCCAACTTCGGCGTCATCGACATCGCGCTTGTGGACGGTGTGCCGCGTACGCTTACCCTCATGGAAATGCTGCGCCACTACATCGACCATCAGGTCGACGTTGTCACCCGCCGCACGAAGTTCGACCTTGCCAAGGCGCAGAAGGACCTGCACGTGCGTGAGGGCCTTCTCATCGCGGTGGACAACATCGATGAGATCGTCCACATCATCCGCAGCTCGCGCGACGACAAGGAATCCAAGCAGCGCATGCAGGATCGCTTTGGCCTCTCCGAGATACAGTGCGAGGCAATTCTCCAGATGCGTCTGCGCCGCCTCACGGCCCTTGCGCGTGACGAGCTCGTGGCACAGATCGAAGAGCTGCGCGCCAGGATTGCCTACCTGCAGGACCTCCTCGACCACGAGGAAAAGATGCTTGCGGTCATCAAGGACGAGCTGCGTCAGATTGCGGAGCGTTTCGGCAATGCCCGCCGCACACAGATCAGCGCCGGCGCGGCCGAGAATCTCGACGTCGAGGATCTCATCGCCGAGGAGGACATGGTCGTCACCTTCACGCATGCCGGCTACGTCAAGCGTC
>ONMP01000099.1 GCA_900318935.1 uncultured Actinomycetes bacterium | reverse complement strand
TTTTGATTCGATCTCGTTGTCGCGAAGCCATACGAGCACATCGTTCAGCTCGTTTTGCATGCGTTCCTGGGAGTCCCTCCACTGCGTTGGGTCGATTCCCTGCGTCATGCGAGTCTCTCCAGGCGCATGAGGCTGACCGGGATGACGTTTCCGTATCCAGACCCCTCGATTCCACCTTCATTGTAGACCTTGTCCCAGGCACCGCCAGGCTCGTGCGTCTTTCGAACGAGGTTCCATGCCGGCTCATGTATCCACTGCTCGAGGACGTCGTTGGCCAGCCGACGCGCGCTCGCGTCGAGTTCCGCTATGGGAACGAGCTTGTCGAAGAGGCCGCCACTAACGTATTTCGCGGCCCGTCGGATGGGGGATGCGCCTCGGTACGAGTAGGTGTTGTATACGCTCCTGACTACCGGTCCGTATTGCCATGCCACGATGTCATCCGAGAAAAGGACGTCGCCGTTGTGCTGTAGGTTGGTGCATTGGCAGAAGAACAGGATCTTCTGTAGCTGTAGGTTGCTTACGGGCTTCCCTAGTTCTATTGCTGCGGCAATTGTGTATGCGGCAACGTCAGCCGCTCGGTATTGGCGTGCCATGCTATCTTCCCTAGTCTATGTCCTGTCGCTTGGATAAGTCCAATTACGATACTACCCCGAGCGCGAGACAGCAATACCCGTCCTTGTTGACGGGTCATTCAAAGCGCGCAGCGTTCGTGTCGTGCGGGAGGAGGCGTTAGGCATGACGGTGTTTGGTCGCCGAGCAGCCCGGGGAACCTTGAGTTTATAGTCGGTGCTGGGTTCGAGAATTCCGCCACAGCCTTCAGGTGCTCGTTCTGACATAACAAGGCATACGTTTCATCACCATATAACGGTTAGTACATGGGTAGTGTCGGGAAAGTTGGTGTGGCAGCCGTCAAATAGTGACCGCGGCCAGCCACCCAGAACCCTTGATTTCCGAAAGTGGGGCCCCGTGCCAAGCCCGGGGCCGCGAGAAGCTAGCCATCGAGCTCTAAGCTATGCCAGCGAGTATGAGGGTGACGATTGTCGTTGCGTTCGCGACGAGCGGCAGGGGCACCTCGTTGACGAGGTGGCCAGAGCCCAGCCTCTTGCCGGCGCGGGCCATCGCCACGAGGCCGCCAACGGATCCGCCGACGGCGTGTTGATGGTGTCGAGAAGCACGCTCCCTTTCCGACCCGCATGTTGTGGCCGTGCCCCTGGTGGTCGTGGTACAGGAATGGGAAGGAGAAAGCGTTGATGGCGATCACGTACACCTGGAACGACGAGAGCCCATGCAAGGACGCGTTGCGCTGCGATCCGCTTACACTGCTGCCAAGTCAGATGACCAACCCTGCCGCCGGCAATGAACCATACGGCAGGGATGATGAGCGGGAAGGGCAAGCGCGATCACCGACGCGGATCCCGGTTTGTTCCTGGATGACGAAAACATCGCAAACGAAGACTCTAACGAGATCTTTATGCTGCTGACCGGCGCAAAGTCATCGTACGAGAGCGTCACTCACCAGGCGTGTCACGCAGCGAAGGGACCATGCGTCGACGAGACTGCATGATCCGGCTCGTGGCGCTCCGAGACCGTAACGCCATCAGCCTGTGTCGCCGACCAGGCTTTCGCCGTCTCCTCGGTCTCGTTCCGCGAACCGAAGCGTGCTTGCCCAGACGGTCTCTTCATGGGGAGCCGAAAACACCTGGTTGGCTCCCGCTTCTCGTCCCCGCCGGCAACGCGTGGGTTCTCGCGAGCATCTCCCCGACGAGCTGATGCAGCTCGGTGTATGGGTTGTCGAGGCAGTACGTGTAGCCGCAGTGCTCGGCCGTCCTCGCGCCCTTGCGCATCGTCGACTCATCCATCTGCTTGGCGCGCTCCACTTCTCCGTCTCGCCCTCCACGCCGAGGTAGAACTTGACGCCCTATCGCAGCGGCGGCCTCATCATCACACCGCCTCCCCGGTCGTGGCCGCCCTGGCATCTCCGCCGATCTCCCCCTCGGGAGTCAGGTCCATGGTCAGCCCCCGCTCGACCTGCTCCCGCAGGAACGGCACGAGGTCCACGTCGCGGATGCCGCCGTAGCGCCCCATGAAGTAGTTGCGCTGGTAGTCCTCCCCACGCCGCACCCCAGCCGAGCCCGACGTCCCGAAGTCCGAGAGCGCGTAGGTGACGCTGCCGCCGCCAGCCTCGCCCGGGTCCACGATCTTGATCTCGTCCCTGCGGAAGAGGCTGCCGTCGAGCAGTATGGGGTTGTGCGTCGTGAAGATAAGCTGCGCACCGCGCCGGTTGGTGCCGTCGTCGTGGAAGGCGTTCACGATGGACATGACCGCCATGGGGTGCAGCGAGGCGTCGAGCTCGTCCATCACGAGTACCTTGCCCTGCGAGAGCGCGACCTCCACGAAGGGCAGCATGTTGAGGAACCTCGTGGTCCCGAGCGACTCGTACTTGTCGGAGGGCACCACCACCGTGCCCTGCGACGTGCCGACCGCCGTATAGAGCTTCGCCGGATCCGTGGAGCCCTCGCGCTTCAGGAAGGCGAGCGAGCCTCCCGATGCCCCGAAGATGCCCGCCGCCTCGGTGAAGTGGGTGCCGAGGAAGTCGTACACTTCCTCCTCCATCGGGAACACCGAGGCCTCGTTGGCGTGGGTGACGACCATGAGGTCGTCCGAGAACCACGTCGAGACCTCCCTCGCGATCGTCGGGCTGACGATGGTCCTGAAGCCGTTGTCGAGGAACAGGTCGCCGGGCTCGACGGCCGAGAGGAGCGCGTCAGCGGCCTCGCGGTTGGCGACGTACGCCTGCGCGAATCGCGCCTCGAGGGCCGCATGCACCTCCACGGCCACCGCATCGCCCTCCCTGGAGAAGACGTCGTGTCCGTCCATGGACAGGTGCTCCGCGACCACTCGCCTCGGGTCCCTGGGATGACCGAACCTCCCGAGGTCGGCCGTGACGGAGTATTCGTACAGGGACCCGTCTCTCGTGAAGGACACCTCGAACGTGGTGGGCGAAGGACCGTCCGCGAAGGAGCAGGGCACGAGCGAGAGGTCGCGCCCCGCGCCGTCCGCCGACAAGCCACCTCGCCCGACGATTCCCTGGAAGTCCGCGAGCGCCGTGACGAGCGCGCTCTTGCCGGCTGCGTTCGGCCCGTAGATCACGGCGGTGCAGGTGCCCTTCCTCTGCCTCCCCGCGACAGTCTCGTGCAGGAGGCTGTACTCGAGGTCCTTCTGCTTGGGCGCGGCCTCCATGTTGAGGGTCGCACGATCCATGTACATTTTGTATCCTTTGATGGAAAATCTTAGAAGCATGTCCCTCAACACCTCCTGCTTAGTCTCATGTTTGCACATAATTTCTTGTCTTAATGGTAATGGAGGAGTTTTTATTTTACAAGTTTTCTGCAAAATAATTGGTTGCATTGAGTATCATGTCAGAACCCTTGATTTCAGGCTAGGAATACTGTAATAGGCGCGGCTTGGCGAATGAAGGCTCCGGCGATCTCGGGCTCACGTGGCGCGAGATTAAGGTGCCGCTGATATTGGGACGCAACTTTGGAGGGCGAAATGGGAAGCGCTACCTTTGACTGGATTCCTGCGTACGAGGCCATCGCGACCTCGCTTCTTGGCTACGAGGATAGGCAGTCGGAGCTCTGCGACATCGTGTACGACGTCATCGGCGAGCGATACAAAGCCATGGACCCCTTCACCTTCTTTTCTATGTTCAACGGAAAGAGAAGGAATGTTTCGAAGAGGGCGGAGGCGATCTCTAAGATTGTGGACTCCATGGGTATCGACGTGGAGGTGCCGTCCGGCTTTGAGGGCGTGCCCCTCACCAACGCGCAGAAGTGGCGGTTCTGGGATGGAGGGTCTAGAACAATAGAGAACAATTGGGGCGCATTCAAGGCTGCCGTGGCTTTCGCCGACAGTCCGGATCCAACACCAGATCTTATCTCAGAAAAGACCTGGGAGTGGTGGTCCCGTCGCCCCTTAAGGGCAAGGGATATCTCCAGATGCTCGACGACGTGAGGTCGGTGACGGATGCGAGCTTCCCCACGATCTCGTATGAATCGTGGGAGATGCTCTCGGAAGGTGGCAGCGCCCTTGGCGACGAGGACGTGGACACCACGCATTACTGGCTGTATTCCCCGGGAACCGACGCCTGCATGTGGGACAGATTCTATGAAGATGGCTGCATGGGGCTCGGCTGGGGCGAGCTTGGCGACCTGAGCGCCTACGGGAGCAAGGCGGAGATTAGGTCCAAGCTGCAGGAGATAAGCGAGAGCGACTCTCGCTACTTCAATGCCGTGCAGATCACTTGGCAGTTTGCTCACGACGTTAAGCCCGGGGACGTCATATTCGCCAAGCGCGGACTGCGTGAGATTATCGGGCGCGGCGTCGTGGAGGGTGACTACGAGTACGAGCCCGACGCCTACGTTGAGTACCCCAACCTGCATAAGGTGAGGTGGACCAACAAGGGCAGATGGACGCACGACAGCCAATTCGCGGTGAAGGCGCTCACCGATGTGACCGACTACACCGATTTTGTCGCGAAGATTAATGCGTACTTCGAGGACGAAGAGGAGGGGGAGGCGGTTGTCGAGTCCGTGAGCAACCTCACCTCGTACGGTAAGGCTGACTTCCTTGCCCAGGTCTACATGAGCGAGGAGCAGTATGACACCCTTGTTGGCGTGCTGCGATCGAAGAAGAACGTAATCCTGCAGGGCGCTCCTGGCGTGGGCAAGACCTTCGCCGCAAAGCGCCTCGCCTACTCGATGATGGGCGTGAAGGACCCCGAGCGCGTGATGATGGTGCAGTTCCACCAGAGCTACAGTTACGAGGACTTCATAGAGGGCTACCGTCCGAGCAAGGATGGGTTCGAACTTGCGCGCGGCGCCTTCTACACCTTCTGCAAGCGGGCTGCAGAGGACGATGAGAACGAGTACTTCTTCATAATCGACGAGATCAATCGGGGCAACCTCTCCAAGATCTTTGGTGAGCTGTTCATGCTCATCGAGAACGACAAGCGTGGGCCCAAGAACAAGCTGCAGCTGCTCTACTCGCGCGAGCTCTTCCACGTGCCAAGCAACGTGTACCTTATCGGCATGATGAACACCGCTGACCGTTCGCTCGCGATGCTCGACTACGCGCTGCGCCGGAGATTTGCGTTTTTCGACCTGAAGCCCGGCTTCGATTCAGACGGCTTCGTTTCTTACCACGACGGGTTGGCAAGCGCCAAGCTTAACGACCTGCTGGCGTGTGTCGTGCGTCTGAACGAGGCAATCGCAACCGACGACACGCTGGGCGACGGTTTCTGCATCGGGCATAGCTACTTCTGCAACATGAGGCCCGGGGACGTGAGCGACGCTAGGCTCTCGGCCATCGTCGAGTACGAGCTCGTGCCCATGCTGCGAGAGTACTGGTTCGACGAGCCGGGCAAGGTGCGGGAGTGGTCCGAGCGGCTGCGCAGGGCCGTCAAGTGATTCGCATACAGAACATCTACCACATGCTCGCCTATGCCTTCCGGGTGCTGAGGGAGCAGGGTTATGCCGACGTGGCGACTGAGGAGTTCGCCAACACGGCTGAGCTCTGCGCGGCCATCCTCACTCGGGGCATCGGCTCGCAGCTCAAGCGCGGACTCGGGCGTGAGTACGTGGGCAGGATGGAGGCGCTCTCCTCCTTGCGGGGCAAAATCGAGGTCACCGAGTCTGTGAAGACGCGCTCTGTGCTTCGTCGACAGATGGTGTGCAGATACGACGAGTTCAGCGTTGACACGCGTATGAATCGAATCCTCAAGGCGACGTGCTTGCTGCTTCTGCGCTCGGACATCAAGAAGGCACGGAAGAAGGAGCTCAAGCGCCTGCTCGTGTTCTTCTCGGACGTGCGCGACGTCGACCTCACGGTAGTGGACTGGCGCATGCGATTCGACCGCAACAACCAGACGTACCGCATGCTAATGAGCGTCTGCTGGCTCGTTGCCAAGGGCCTGCTGCAGACGCAGGCTGACGGGACTTTGCGGCTCATGGACTTCCTCGACGAGCAACGCATGAGCCGGCTGTACGAGAGGTTCATTCTCGAGTACTACCGGCGCGAGCACCCAGATTTCAACGCGACTGCGAGCTACATCGGTTGGGCGCTCGACGACGGCTTCGACGGTATGCTGCCCGCCATGAAGAGCGACGTCATGCTGAGCCGTGGCAATACCGTGCTCATCATCGACGCGAAATACTACTCGCACACCATGCAGCAGCAGTTCGACAAGCGCACCGTGCACTCGTACAACTTGTATCAGATCTTCACCTACGTAAAGAACAAGGAGGCAGAGCCTGAGGATGTGCCACACGAGGTGTCAGGCATGCTGCTCTACGCAAGGACCGACGAGGAGATCCAGCCTAATGCCACCTACCGTATGAGCGGCAACTGGATAAGCGTGCGGACGCTCGACCTTGACTCGCCGTTCGAGGAGATAACGAGACAACTCGACGGCGTTGTTGAAGACTTCTTTACGGCAGAAGAATGCCAAACATCAGTCGCTGAACGGGAGTGATGGCGCAAAGGGCCAGGGGGTGGAGGTTGCGTCTTTTGCCAAACGCGTAAGTGCTGGGTAGAATGCGCCGCACGAGAGAACCAGAGCGGTCATCGTGCTTTCTGTCTCTGTTCTATGATGGCCCCGACAGCGTGCGCTCCGACTCTACGGAGGATGCATGGCTCGGGGCCTTTCCCTGAAGATGGCGGCCTCTACAGAAGGGTCGCTCGTATGCCGTGGGGTCAGAAGGACCCAAGGGAGCAGGCAGACGAATTCTACGAGTGTTGCATAAGACATATCACCTCGCCTCGGGAAGTGCGCGTTGAGCTTGGTAAGCGCGATCTGTACAGACTGTTCTATTACGATGCCCGCCCGTGCGTAATGTGAGCGTATGGCATCCATTATTGCAAAGGAACAGGGACTTTAAGCCGTCGGACGAATCCCACAAGTGGTCGTCGGTATGTTGCGCATAAGGGAGCACCCCCAAGCAACAAGAGGCTATGATCAAGTCGTTCATGCTGAGGATGCCTTCACACCTCTGTCTTTGCGCTCACGGATGGCTGAATTATGGAGACCTCAACACTCAAGCACTTTGATTACCTCGCGGAGCACGCTCACGACTCCTCGGCCTGGCCTGACGTCAACGGCCGTCCCACACACAGTGGCGTCGCATATAATCCGCGACAGTCGTTGTTTGCACCCAGCCAGCGCTTGCGTTATGGTCGGTCACTCGCACGAGAAAGGCATGCGTGTGCTTGCAGGCCACATGCAACAAAGCATGGACTATGAATGCGCCGCCGTTGTCTGTGCGGCCGTAGAGGCGGAGGGCGCAAGTCTCAAACAGGCCTTCGGTGGTGGGTGGACCCGCCTTCGCGTGCCGGGCGACAAGCAGCCGCTTCGTGGAATGTCCCCTTACTCGGGAGCTCGACTTCTGCGGCCGAGGCCCGTCTGCCACCACGACACTTATGCTACAATCTCGATTGTCTACGCCAGATGTATTTGGGGCGTGGACGTTCGTATGCGCACCTTGTTTCTGTGGATTGGAGCACAAAAATGGCAGACGAGAAGCAGACTTTGAGCATCGACGACGTGGACGACGTCACGGGCGGCACGGTGGAGGTCACGGTCAACAAGACCAAGCTGCGCAAGATCGTAGTAGACGCCAAGCACGACGGCAAGACTCTCGATTGGGCCCTGCAATACTGCAGCACCGAGGAAGAGCGCGAGTTCATGCGTTTCGTCTGGAACGGCCTCGCGTAGCCGCGTTCGGCATCGAGTACCTTTGCAAGGGGGCGGCAGGCTTGCTTGTCTGGCGCCCTCGATAGCATGTATGAAAGAGGCCACATGGCGGATGACAACGGCGGGCTGTTCAGGCAAAAGGCGATCGATAGGCTGTCCTCGCCGGACGAGCTCACGGATTACCTCAAGGTAACCAACCCGAGCGTATGGGTCGTCCTTGTCTCCGTCGTCGTACTGCTCGTGGGCCTCTTCGCTTGGGCTCTCGTCGGAACGCTACCGACGAGAGCGGATGCCTCGGTTGTCGTACGCAACGGCACCGCAATGGTGCGCGTCGACGACCCGTACGCCATCGACGAGGGCATGAGCGTGACGGTATCGTCGCAGGACTATCCTATCGAGTCGGTCGTCACCGACGAGTATGGCAAGACGATTGGTCGCGCGGACATCGAGCTTCCCGACGGCACGTACGACGGCACGGTAGTCGTGGATGAGACCCGCGCCATAGACTTCCTACTTCAGAGCAGCTAGACCGCGGGCGACGGGCAATGAACGGGTTCCAAAGACATGCCGCAAAGGTCAAGGAGCCACGCAAAAAGGGCGTGGCGAAGGTACCCGTGGTGATGCAGCTCGAAGCGCTCGAGTGCGGTGCCGCGTCGCTCGCGATGGTGATGGCCTATTACGGCAAGTGGGTTCCCCTCGAGCAAGTGAGGGTCGACTGCGGCGTGTCACGCGACGGATCCAAGGCCAGCAACATCTGGATGGCCGCCGAGCACTATGGCTTCGACGTGGAAGCCTACAGGACATCACCGGAAGACCTGAGGGACGACGGGACGTACCCCTGCATCATCCACTGGAACATGGAGCACTTTGTGGTGCTCGACGGCTTCCGCGGCACAAACGTCTATCTCAACGACCCGGCCAGGGGTGCAGTCAAGATACCCTGGGAGGAGTTCGACGAGTCGTTCACCGGCGTCGTGCTTGTCCCGACCCCATCGGAGGACTTCGTGCCCAGCGGAAAGCGCCAGAGCCTGCTCGAGTTCGCAAAGAGAAACCTATCGGGCGCGGGGGCGGCCACCGCCTTCGTCATCATAGCCACGGTCATCGCCTACCTCTTTGGCATCGTCAACTCCGTCACGGCGCGAATCTTCCTCGACCGTCTCCTTACGGGCGTCAACCCCGACTGGCTCGAGCCCTTTACGGTGACCTTGATCGCGCTCGCCGTACTTCAACTCATCGCCGCATGGGTCCAGGCCATCTACTCACTGAGGATCAACGGCAAGATGGGGGTAGTGGGCAGCACCACCTACATGTGGAAGGTCATGCGCCTGCCCATGGAGTTCTTCTCGCAAAGGTTTGCCGGTGACATCCAGGCGAGGGCATCCATGAACGCCGCTGTGGCACAAACGCTGATCCAGACCTTCGCTCCCGCGGCAATCAACACAGCCATGATGGTCTTCTATCTTGCGCTGATGCTCAACCAGAGCCTGCTGCTCACCACCGTGGGGATTGCGACCATCATCATCAATGCGGCGGTGTCGAGGCTTGTGTCAAACAGGCGCGTGAACATCGCGCGCGCTCAAATCCGGGACGAGGGCAAGTTCGACTCCCTTACCGTGGCGGGTATCGAAAAAATCGAGACCATCAAGGCGAGCGGCGCAGAGCTCGGATTCTTCCGCAAGTGGGCAGGCTATCAGGCATCGGTGAACGCGCAGAATGTACGAACCGCAAAACTCAACCAGTACCTCGGGGCACTGCCGGCCTTCCTCGCATCCCTTGCAAACACCATCGTGCTCATCCTCGGCGTGCACTTGGCCATGGGAGGGTCCTTCACACTCGGCGCGGTGATGATGTTCCAGGGCTTCTTGCAGTCATTCATGTCGCCGGCGATGACCATGATCGGTGCTTCGCAGACCATCCAAGAGATGCGCACGCAGATGGAGTACCTCGACGACGTGATGGCATATCCCGACGATGTAGGACTCGAGGAAACGCCCACGCAGGAGGACGCGGACCTCGTCAAACTGCGCGGCGACATAGAGCTCAGAAACGTCACCTTTGGCTACTCGCGCCTTGCGGCTCCGCTTATCGAGGACTTCTCGCTCAAGGTCAGGCATGGTGGCAGCGTTGCGCTCGTCGGGTCTTCGGGCTGCGGCAAGTCCACGCTCGCCGCGCTCGTATCCGGGCTGTACCAGCCATGGAGCGGAGAGGTCCTCTTCGACGGGAAGCCACGAGCCGCCTACCCACACGGGGTGATGACGAGCTCGGTGTCGGTCGTGGACCAGGAAATCACGCTGTTCGACGACACGATCGAGAACAACATAAAGATGTTCGATTCCACGATCGAGGACTACGAGATGATCCTTGCCGCGCGCGACGCGGGCATCCACGAGGACATCCTGAAGATGCCCGGCGGCTACCAGCGCAAGTTGCA
>ONMP01000064.1 GCA_900318935.1 uncultured Actinomycetes bacterium | reverse complement strand
CCAAGAAAAAACTCGTTACCGAGTAGCTTGAAAAAGTGCTTACCGAGGGAAGAGAAAAAGAGCTTACCCTACCAGGGAAAAAACTGCTTGACTTTTACACACGGGCAACGTGGAAGCGTCCTTCACCAGCAAGATGATCGCCACCCTCCATCCCGACAAACCGATATGGGACAGCCTGGTGCTCGCAAGGCTCGGCCTGAGTCTCAAGGGGACGACGGCCCAGGCCAGGCTCGAGAACGCCGTCGAGGTGTACGGGGAGATCGTCTCCTGGTACGAGACCTACCTGGCCACTCAAGGATGCCGAGAAGAACATCAGACTATTCGACGAGCTCCTTCCGGACTACGCCTGGCTCACCCCCGTGAAGAAGGTCGACTTCCTCCTCTGGAGCGAACGCTAGGCGTTGCCGCCCTTGGGTGCCTTGCCCTTCCCGAGCCCACGCGCCAGCGCCTTGGCCGTCTTCTCGTCCTCGCCGTACCACTTGGCGCGGTACTCCCAGGCGTTCATGGTGACGCCCACCTCCGCCATGTCCTGCGCCTTCTCCGCCGCCACGTCCTGGATGATGGAGTCGTCGTACATGACGGCCATGACGCCCTCGTCGGGGATGCCCTCGCCGAACCCGCGCGACACGGCCATGACCGCCCTGGCGATGGCGGTGATGGGTTCCTGCAACGCGTTCTCGTGCCTGCGGATATTGCGCATCAGCGCCGAGTTGTCCGAGCTCACCTCAGTTGCCGTGCGCACATACCCATGAGACTCGTCGAAGTCGAAATACCCGATGCCAAATCCGGTGAGGTCCCCGAGCATCTGCAGGGCGATGCGGAAGGCTTCGCTTTGCGAAGAGGTGCGCAGTGCGGGCGCGAACTCCTGGATCGTGTCCTCGGTTGACATGACCTTGCGGAACACGGTGCAGTCCTGTTTGCCGAAGGGTATGGAGATGGCCTTGTCCCCAGTCTTCTCGCGGTCGAAGAGCACGTCGGAGAGAAACACGCGCATCTTAGAGACGTCGATTTCGTTGATGAGCGCGTCGAAGGTGAGGTCCACCGCCTGTACCGCATCCACCGCATCAGCAAAGACAGTTGAACGGTTCGGAGCACTATGGCGTCAGCCGAACGTACGTGCAGCACGCCCTCACCGTACGTCATCTCATTCTGTTTTGTTGGGACGAATCGCGAGTTTCAGCGTACTATATTCAGCAAAACCATCACCCGTCCCAAAAGGAGATAGCATGACCAAGGGACCGAACTCCATCGACGGAATCGAGCTTTCCGACGAGGCGTTGGATGCCGTAAGCGGTGGCGAAGTACGCATCCCCTCCACGCACGCAGAGATCGACGCCGCCTGGAACGCCATCCAAGCAAAGGCTGACACGGGAGACCTCAACGCGGCGGCAACCATGGCATATAATATGGGCCTTATTCCGTTCGCTTTTAATCGCAATAACGAGAACTATTTTGCATCAGAAAAAAGCATTTCTGATATGCGCGGCTGGATGCACGGTGCGCTCGACTGGATCGAGGCGTAAGTCAACAGGGCCATGTGGTGACACACTGCTCCATTCGCGCACCTTTTGCGTGCATGCCGAAGCTCACGCCCATTATTTCCTCCATGGGCCTCGCACATCGATTGGAAGGGGAGAGTTGTTATGCTGTTTGAGAAGATCGTGTCCCCGAGGACGACTGCCGCAGTCGCGCTTTGCCTCGTCCTCTCAAGCGCGCCACTCGTTGCCTGCTCTGGGCAGTCGAGTGCCGGCGAAGGGGAGGCCCCTACTGCGACGAGTCAGTCTGCGGCCGTCGACGTATCGAGTTGGAAGACGCTTGGCGACGCGTTTGCCGTTCAGACCGACTCGTTGTCGTCGGGCTGGGACGAGCATTACTACGTGAGCGTCTTCAAGGCAGGCGACTCGATAGTTCGTGTGGTCGGCAAGCTCGATGCCGATTCGTATGCAAAGATCGAAGCCGTAGACTGGAGCAAGGAAGACGCGGAGAAGCAGCTCGCCGAGGCAACCGATGCGGTGCCGCTAGTGAGCGCGGATGACCTCACGAGCGAGCTGGTGAGCCAAGATGAGCTCGACAAATACGTAGGCAAGAAGGGCGAGGATCTCATCGATGATGGCTGGACGTTCCAGAGCTACTACATGACTGGCGGGGACCAGACGGGTACGTACTTCGCCAAGGGCGACCTGGTCTATATGATTACGTTTAACATATCGGTGAGCGATGACGTCGACGATGGGGGCGCCTCCGTGATGGGTGCCACCGTCGCCGAGGCCGAGTTCGGGGGCGCCTCGGACGCGGCGACGGATCCTTCCCGGGTGGGCTGACGCCGGTAGTCTGCGGTCGCGAGCTCTGGTACCATACGCGTCTCCTTCCCTTTGCCCTCTCGAAGGTGAATGTATCACATAAACCGCAAAATGCGAAGGTTCCGACCAGCAAAATGCGGTAGATTTGACCAACAAATTGCGGATGATTTGACCAACAGTATGCGATGTTGTGGATGATCGTTCGTGTATGACTTCTGGCAGGATCGCTACATTATTGTGCGGTTCTCCAGGCGCTTCTTCGGTGCCTTTTGGGGCTTGCGTGCGGGCTAGCCTAACGCATGCAACGTGTAACGGCTGATATGGGCGAAGCCATATTGCCTCGTCTGTATTGCAAAAGTACCTACAAACGCGTTAACCTCTTCTCGAGGTGATTATCATGCAGAAGTCAGCGACGCTCAACCTGAGGGTCGATCCCGAGGTGAAGCAATCGGCCGAGTCCGTGCTGTCGCAGCTCGGGCTCTCCATGTCGACCGCCGTCGACATGTTCCTCCGCCAGGTGTCCCTCACGGGGGGAATCCCCTTCAGGGTCGCCCTCCCCGAGGCCCCGCGCTCCATCGACGTGGACGCAATGACGGACAGGCAGCTGGTAGAGGCCCTGTCGCGCGGCCTTCAGGAGGCCGAGGAGGGCAGGGGGGTAGAGGCGTCCGTTGCGTTCTCGCGCATGAGGGAGGAGCTCCTGGGTGCATAGCTACGAGGTGCGCGTCGCTCCCTCGGCTATGGCACAGATACGGGATGCCGTCCGCTACGTCCGGGACGAGCTCTGCATGACGCAGGCGGCAGCTAGGCTGCTGGACGAGATTGAGGATGCAGTCAGTGGCCTCTCGAGCATGCCGAACAGGTTCCACGTGGTTGGGGTGGAGCCGCTTCTTTCGGCAGGCGTGCGTCGTGTGAACGTTCGTGACTACTCGCTCTTCTACAGGGTTGACGAGATGGGCTCGACGGTGGACGTGTTCGCAGTGTTCTACGGCACTCCCTCGGACGCGCGACTCAGAAGGGCCTTCCAGAGCGGGGAGTGAGCAATGAACAAGATCATCCACTGCAACGCCGAGGCGGAAGCCGCCATCGCGACCATGCACTCACGGGACGCTATCGGGGCTTCCGCGAATGCTATGGTCGTCACGACTGGCTGCTGATATATGCAGTTGACCGGATAAACACGAGGCGCCTGGGAAGAATCCGGGGCGCCTTTTGGTGCTTTTTGAAGGCTTGTGTGCCCGCAAACCCAGCGCAAGATGAGCCGTGGGTGGGCTCGGAGAGGCGGGTCCGGGTGGACGCATCTTGTGGGGTGTGCTGTGTTGCTTGCCTCCTACGAGGCAGGGGTGATGGCGTCCACGTCCTGCTCGCCGGTGCGAATGCGTATCGCCCGGTCAATCTGGTAGCAAAAGATCTTGCCGTCGCCGGGCTGGCCTGAATAGGCGGCCTTGCGGATGGCGCCGATGGCCCGCTCCGCCCACTCCGGTGTCGAGACGACGATCTCGAACTTGATCTTGGGCAGCATCGTGGTGCTCACTTTGCTGCCGCGCACGAGCTGGGTGTAGCCCATCTGCGTGCCGCAACCCATCACCTGGCTCACGGTGATGCCGCGAATGTCCTCGGCGACGAGGGCTTCCTTGACGTCCTCGAGCGCCTCCTCGCGAATGATGGCTTCAACCTTTATCATCTTTGCCTTCTCTCTGTGGTTCCTCTTATGCCTGTATATCGGTCAATTTGCACGGTCGTGCGGTTATGCACCCTTTCGTGCCTAGTCGTCAAGCCCATTGAACGACGGGTACGCACGCTCGCCGTGTTGGGTGATATCGAGGCCCACGCGCTCGTCGTGCTCGCTCACGCGCAGCTCGCCAAAGAGCCGAACGATGCGCATGCATACGAACGTACCCACCACGGCCAGCGCAATCGTTGCGAGAATGGACACGACCTGGGCGACGAACAGCTCGGTTTCGCCGTATATGAGTCCGTTCCAGCGGATGGAGGGGTTTACGGCCTTGCTCGCGAAGATGCCGGTGCAGAGTCCGCCGAAGATGCCACCCACGCCATGGCAGCCAAAGGCGTCGAGCGCGTCGTCGTAGCCGAAGCGGGGTTTGAGCCGCGAAACGCAGAGGTAGCAGATCGGACCCGCGAGGGCGCCGATGACGAGCGCTGCCCAGAGGGGTACGAATCCGCAGCCGGGAGTGATGGCGACAAGGCCGATGACGATGCCGGTGCAGGCACCCACGAGCGTGGGGCGACCATCCGATAAGACGTCCATGAGCATCCAGGTGCACTCAGCGGCAGCCGCCGAGATGATGCTCGCGGTGAAGGCGTGGGCAGCAAGACCGTCGGCGGCCAAGGCGCTGCCAGCGTTGAATCCGAGCCAGCCGAAGAGCAGCAGCGCGGTGCCGGTGGCGACGAGCGGGACGTTGTGGACCCGGTAGTTGGCTTGACCGTAGCCCACGCGACGACCGAGGGCGAGACAGAGCAGCAGCGCGCTAATGCCCGAGCTTATGTGCACCACGTTGCCGCCGGCGAAGTCGATGGAGCCGATCTCGGCGAGCCATCCGCCCGAACCCCAAACCATGTGTGCGATGGGGTAGTACACGGCCATCGTCCAGAGCACCACAAACAGGAAGAGCGACGTGAAGCGCATGCGTCCCGCGATGGCGCCGGTGATGAGCGCGGGCGTGATGATGGCAAACATCATCTGGAACATCGCGAAGGCCAAGAAGGGGATCGTGCCCGCATAGGGACCCGGCTCTTGCCCGACGTTTGACAGGAATAGGTAGTCGAAGCCTCCTATCACGCCCGCATGGTCGCCCCCGAAGGTCAGCGAGAACCCGAGGGCCACCCACATGGCGGTGGCGATGCCGATGATGAAGAACGACGCCATGATGTTGTTGGTGACGTTCTTTCTCCTGCCGAGGCCACCGTAGAAGAAGGCGAGGCCCGGTGTCATGAACAAGACGAAGGCAGCGCATATCAGAACAAAGCCTGTATCACTTGCGTTCATGTCCATCTCCTTTCCCGTCGTGCGCCCGGGCGGGCGCTGGTTTCCGACGGGCACATGGTGACGGAGGCGTGTTGCGAGGCGGTGAGCCATGTGTTTCGGCGCGATGGGAAGAGTGTTGCCCATCGCGACGCGTCGGCTTTCTGCTGCATGGCAGAAAGGTTTCGCGCGGGTTACGAGCCGGCGCTGCAGGTTCATAGCGTGTCAGGAATCAGGAGCGAGAGGCCTCGGATACGTAGTTGAATCCGAGGCCCTCCGCCCTAGCCAAACTCCTTATCCGCTAGTTGGCCTGGTGGAACGCCTCGGAGTAGGTTGTGGAGTGCCAGCTTGTTGCCGTCCATGTCGTGCAGCGTCAGGGTGACGTCCTTGTCGGTCCTGATCGCGGCGACGGGATAGCTCAGTGTGTACCTGCCCCGCTCGTCTTTCCCGAGGTCGGCGAGCTGGGTCTCTACGGAGCCCTGGGGGCCGTCCATGACGGCCTTGGCACCGGCTGCAACGATGTTGTCACCCATGGTGACGGAGACAATGCTTTTGAAGCGCATTGTTGTTGTGCTTGCTTCGCTTTCACGTTGACATCGCTTTGTGGCGAGAACTCGATAGAGACTGATATAATAGGTCACCGCTCGGACAAGATGGGCCAAGACAGAAAGAGGGGAACGGACATGGTGTTTGACGACTTGACTGATGAGCAGAAGGCTCGGGCAATGGCCTGCAAGACCACCGATGAACTGGTTGCGCTAGCCAAGGCAGAGGGCGTGGAGCTCAGCGAAGAGCAGCTCGATAGCATTGCAGGAGGCGATAGCTGGTGGTGCCCGACTGCCACAAGCTGCCCGAATTATGAGGTCATGAGGTAAGCTGCCACCTCGTCAGCGCATAGCGCAGCACTTGGCTTTCGTGATCGGCGGGGACGGAGTCAGACGACTCCGTCCCCTTATATGGCCCGAGCACTGTCATGATGTTCGGGTGTGGCCATGTACGGTATCCGAGCAGCGAGCGATAAGCGACGAACGAAAAGACTGGATGGTGTCCTATGAGCTTGGCTGGCAAGCCCCCTCAGATGGCGGTGTTCGACGCGCTGTACTCGCTATCCGCAGGAGACGGTAGGGGTGAGGCGCTGTTCGGGGACAGCTTCGGCATCGCGAGGGACGTCTACGAGCGCACGCTCATAGGCGACGGCTATCCGGTGGCCTACATCGAGTTCCCCCTCCTAGGGTTGCCGGGGTTCGACCTGCTCTCGGTTCACAGCACCGTGCGATCCGGGTCTCGGTTCGCGCCGGGAGCTGGCTTCGGCTACCAGTCGATGTTCGACTGGTTCTCGGACGTCTGCGAAAAAGGCTCCAACGCGAGCTGCGGATTCGAGCTCGACACGTCGGTCGGCGAGACCGAGCGAGCGGGCGTGTACCTGCAGTACCGCAAGCACACCGACCTGGTCGTGCCATTCCTGGAATCCATCGGCGAGGGGGCCCGGGCGGAAAGCTTTTTGGCCGTGGCCGACCGCATGCCCGAGGGCTGGCCGCCAGCCTATGTGGGCCTCTTTCCCGGACGGGCGGGCTCCCCGCTGCGCATCGGCGGCTACATGGGGCACGCCACGCAAAAGGCATGTGCCGAGGACCCCGCGCTCCTTGCCGCCCAGTTCGACCGGATCGGCTTTGCCGCCTACGACGGCGAGATGCTCTCGCGGTGCGGCGCACTCCTGTCGCTCGCGCCGTCCGCCGACTTCCAGTTCGACATCATGCCCGACGGGGCTCTGGGCGACGTGTTCGGGCTGTCGCTCTCGTTCAACGAGACGAAGCCTCGCGAAGTCCGCGCCTGCATGGAGAGCGGCTACGGCGCCCAGATATGCAGAACCATGCAGGAGTGGGGGCTGGCGGACGAGCGCTGGAGGCTCATCGCCGGCGCGGCGTTCGGCAAGCATGTGCCATTCATCCGGGAAGACGGATCCGAGGGCAGGTTCGGTCTTTGCTGCATGCTCAACTACGCGAAGGTCAAGTTCGCCGGTGCCGTGGCGCAACCGGCGAAGTTCTACTTGACGTTGTCTGCCGGAGAGGTGGAGGCATGAGCTCCGATGCGACGATGCTCTACGAGACCCTGTACCGCCTTGCCTCCAAGGACACAGAATGCGACCTGTTCGGAGCGAACGCCCCGCTCGCGCGGGAGGCCTTTCGGCGCGCTTTGGCGGGTACGTCGATGCCCATCGTTTGGTTCGAGGTTCCGCTTTCTGGCCCGCCGCGCTTCGATTTGCATGTTGCGCATGGCAACGCCGATCTGCATGAGCACGCCCCGTTCGCGCCCGATGCCATGGACGGGCACGGCAATCTGCTGAACTGGTACGCGTCCGAGCCGCGTGCGGGCGGAGGGCTCGCGCTTGCCTACGACGTGGGGGATGGGCGCATCGGTGCTCCCGCCGTGCATGCCAACGTGAACGCCGCCAAGACCTTCGATGTCGAGGGGTTCTTCGTCAACGTCGACAGGCCGGAGGCAGCGGCGCTCTACCGCGACTTCGAAGAGCAGCTTCCGCGGGGTTGGCGCAAAAACTTACCGTGGCAGGAATTCCATGATCTCGTCGCCCTCGTAAGGGAGCTCGTCGGATGGTGGAATCAGAAGCATGATCGCGGAAACGACCTCTTCGTACTTTGCGATCATCTGGGGGAGGGTGGAATCGAGGTCTCCCAAGCTCCTCTCGTCTGCAGCGCGCTCTACGCTAGCAGCGATATCGGATAACGCCATCGCCCCAATCGTCTTTGAAGTGCTCTTTATGGAGTGAGCGAGTATCGAGAGGTTTTCCCAATCCCGGGTATCTTGGCATAGCCTCATCTCACGCGACTTCTCTTCCGCGTTGCGCGCGAATTCCTCGAGCATCGAACGATACAGCTCGTCGTCCTGGCAATAACGCAGTCCTATTGCAGTATCGATCCCCGCTGCAATCAACGGAGCGTACGCATCCGCCTCGTGCCCGGCTTCCAGCCGCTCACCGCCCAAGAGGGACTCCATGGGTTCCACGAAAGCCGGCAAAACCAAGTCTTCCGGAAGGTACTCCATCAGCATCTGTGTAAGAGTTTGGCCGTCGATGGGCTTCGTCAAGTAGTCCGTGAAGCCCTCGGCTATGTAGCGATCCCGCGCCCCGATGATTGCATCTGCCGTCAGGCAGATTATCGGCGTCTCCTTGTTCTTGCCGCCGTCTTGCAGTCGGATTTCATGCAGGACCGCGGTACCATCCATCACAGGCATTCGCTGATCGAGCAGGACCAGATCGTAGGCGTATATCCGAGTCAGCTCGAGGGCCTCAATGCCGCTTGTCGCCGTATCGATTTGCATCTCCGCGCCCTTCAGTAGGCCGACGGCTACCGTGATGTTCATCGGAGTGTCGTCCACGATAAGGATGTGCGCTTCCGGAGCGCGGAAGGCCACCCCATACTCTATCGATCCCTGCGTGTATTCGGCGAACCGCGCTTCGATGTTGCCAATGGGTTCAACGGCGACAACTACCTGCGGAAGCGTGATGACGAACGCGGACCCCTTACCATAAACGCTCTTGACATCGATGTCTCCGCCCATCATGTCGGTGAGGTTCTTCACGATGGCAAGTCCCAAACCCGTCCCCTCCACCGTGCTGTTTGTGCCAAGGTCTACGCGTTGGAACTTCGTGAACAGCTTCTTGACGTCCTCGGGCTTTATTCCGATTCCGGTATCTCGGACGGTTATGACTAGGTTGATTGTCTGGCCCTTCTCCAAGACATCGCTGCCCGTGCGTCGGATGCTCATACTCACACTGCCTTGGTGGGTGTATTTCATGGCATTGCTCAAGATGTTGGTCAGAATTTGGCGAATGCGCACCTCATCGCCGTACAAGGCATCGGGAATCGACTCATCGACGTCAAGCGAAAACTGCAAGCCCTTTTCCCTTGCCCTGAGCAAAGCCATGTTGCTCAGATCGTTCACCACAGAGCTCAGCCGGTAGCTCCCCTCGATTAACTCGGTCTGTCCCGATTCGATCTTGGAGAAGTCGAGGATGTCGTTGACGATTGCCAGCAGGTTTTTCCCCGCGCGATGGACGTTGCCGGCATACGATTCGATATTGTCGAGGGCCTCCCCGATTGCATTCGAATCATACTTTGCGGACTTCTTGGCCTTATGGCTTTCCCTCAGCACCATCTCGTTCATTCCCAGGACGGCGTTGATGGGCGTGCGGATTTCGTGCGACATTTCCGCCAGGAAGTCGCTCTTTGCCGCGTTGGCACGATCGGCCTCTTCCTTTGCCTCCAAGAGCTTTGCTGCGTCATCCATCTGACGCAAGGTGGTCAGGTGGTATTGCACCATGATGTACGTGGTCAGGATCACATCGGCGAGGTAGAGGATTGGAAAACGCTGAATCATGACGTCCGAATACTGGGGCGTGAACATGCTATGCAAAGGCGTGCAAAAGAGCACGCAATACAGCGCCAAGAAATACAGGGAGAGGAGGATGCCTGTCTTGACGTTGGCAAGGTAGCAAAACGCAAGCGGCAGTATCAGCGTCCAAAAGATTGGGAAGCCATGCGGGACTGTTATCGTCTCGTAGGTGAAGATAACGACGACCGTGGCAGCCGCTGCGGCTATCGCATACGTGCGGTTCGGCCTGATACGTGTGAAGAACAGTATCACCAGGCCCCCGATGACGAAGGCGAAGGAGGCCACGACGGCGCTATCGTAGCCATTCATCAGATTCAGGGCTCCTGTGATTACGTTTGCGACGGCGATGAGAATCGCGCCGTACGTGATGCCGCGCATGTTCCTCTCGTAGTGTTCGCCGACGTAGATATCCCTGTCGAGTTCGTGGTAGATCTCCTTCAGCGTCTTACGACTCATTTCGCAGATCACCACCTGTGTCCGGCATGAATTCGAAGATGACATCGTCGTCTTCGGGAAGGAATTCGATTACGTCGTCGTCGCTCTCTGTGCTTGACTCGCTCGTACTTGGCTTGCCCGTCGAAGGGCCACTGGCCCCCCGCACGGTCACGACGGCTGACGCCACAGAAGCATAGCGTTCCATCATCGCCCCATGTCCAGCGATGAGATCGCGCTCTCGACCCTCGTCGGCAGCCGCCTCTAACGCCGCCGCGGCCTCTGACAAAGCCGTTGCGCCAATCATCTTTGATAGGCTCTTGAGCGCATGAACCTGGATCGAGTAGTTTTTCCAGTCACGCGAGCCGAAATACCGCACGATCGTCCATGCCTTCTCGTCTGCCCCTCGCGCGAAGTCGTCCAGAAGCTTCTCGTACAGTGACTCATCTCCCTGACAGTATTGGAGACCAATTTCCGGGAGAATCCCGGCCTTGTACAGCGGGGCATACCCGTCATGCTCGTAAGCCGCCGAACCAGGTCGCGATCCATCCTGCATGTCTTCGCTAACGATGGTCACCTTCTCTTCGGGGAGATGCGCTAGGAGCATCCGTTCGAGAGACTGTCCGTCGACGGGCTTCGTCAGGTAGTCCGTAAAGCCCTCCGACAGATAGCGTTCCCGTGCCCCGATGACAGCATCGGCCGTCAGGCATACGATGGGCGTTTTGCTATTGTTGCCACCCTCTTGCGTGCGAATCAGATTGAGCGTTTCGATGCCATCCATGTTCGGCATCCGCTGGTCGAGCAGAATCAAATCGTAAGACTTTTCTCGTGTGAGTGCGAGGGCGTCCTCTCCACTCGTGGCTGTATCGATGCTTACCTTTGTGTCCCTGAGCAACGCGACCGCCACGGTGATGTTCATCGGCGTGTCGTCGACTATGAGTATCTGGGCATCAGGCGCGCAGAACGATTCCCGGTAACTCTTTGCAGCCTGCACGTATTCCGCAAACCTCGCCTTGATGTTTCCTATGGGCTCGTCCGAAACGATTCGCTGCGGCAACCTGATCGTGAACGTGGAGCCCACACCGTATTCGCTCTCCGCGTCGATGCTGCCTCCCATCATGGCGAGCAGGTTTTGCGTGATTGCAAGCCCGAGGCCTGTTCCCTCCACCGTGCTGTTGGTCTTCAGGTCCACCCGTTGGAATTTGTCAAACACTTTGTCGATATCGTCCGATTTGATGCCGATGCCAGTGTCCTTGACCTCTATGGCTAGCGTGATGACTTGCCCGACTTCCCAGGCGCCGTCATCGTCGCGGCCGACGCTCAGGCCAATCATCCCCCGCTGGGTATACTTCACGGCATTGTTCAGGATGTTCGTGATTATCTGGCCGATGCGGCCCTCGTCTCCAAACAACCGGTCCGGTATCGTCTCGTCCACGTCGATTGAGTAATCGAGCCCTTTATCCCGCGCCTTAAGGGAAATCATGCCGCTCACGTCGTTCAGCAATGAGCTCAGCCGGTATTCCCTCTCCTCGATATTGATTTTCCTCGCTTCGATCTTTGAGAAGTCGAGGATGTCGTTGATGATCGAGAGCAGGTTCTTGCCGGCCCGTTCCACGTTTCCGGCGTATCCGATGATGTTGCCGAAGGCGTCTTTCAGCGCCTTATCTTCGGGTCTGACCAAATCCTGAGCCGAACTGCTCTCCCGCAAAACCATCTCGTTCATGCCCAATACCGCGTTGATTGGAGTGCGGATCTCATGGGACATATCGGCTAGGAAATCGCTTTTCGCTTGGTTTGCCTGATCGGCGGCCTCCTTCTCGAGCTTGAGAGCCCTCGCCTCGTAAGCCTGTCTCTGCTCCTCTGCACGCATTTCCTCGATGCGACGGGAATAGTTGCGCTCGTTTCTCTGTCCCACCAGGTAGATTGAGGCTATGAGTGCGGAGATGCTGAGGCAGATCATGATGTTCACGATCAACTGCTGCCAGACTTCTGCGAATAGCTCGTTGTTGCTGACGACGATGACGGCATACCACTGGTCCATCACCCGATGGACGAAGACCGTGCTTTTGGAATCACCCTCGTCCATCTCGAAACTGCCCTTCCCGATTGCCGTGATTTGGCGAAGAAGTGCCTGGCCATCTTCGGTCTCTCCGAGGATCCGTCCCTTCTGCCCCTCATCCTGATGCGCGACGATCATGCCGTCTTCGTCGACGATAAAGCCGTAGCCCTTTCCCTTGATTTGCAGTTCGCCGACCATGTCTTGGATATGGTTCATCATCACATCGAGCGAGAGCACGTCGGTGCCATTGGAGAGCATCCGGCTGATAGAGATGATGACCGCTCCCGTCTGCGCGTCAACATAGGGGGGCACAATCGCCGAGTCACCGTTCTCCGCTATCGCAGCCACGTACCAGTCGCGGTTTGTCGGGCTGAAGCCTGCGGGCGGCTCCCAGCCCACTCCATCTAGGTATTCCCCCATAACATATCCGTAGATGCCCGTGAAGTTCTCATCGAAATGCTGCTCTTGGTTGCTGCTTTCCTCGGTGATGTATCGCAGCACGTCATCTGTGGTGGCACCGGTACGAGACATGTGGTCGACGGTGTCTGCTGTGACCCACAGCACGCTCTTGGTCATTTCCAAGTAGTTCTCGAGCTGAGCTGCAACCCCTGCGATTCTGTCCTCGCCCACTTCGTGGACATTTGCCACCGTTACCGCATAGATTACATGCGACGAATACGCGACCATGCAGACCATCAGGCAGAAAATGACGCCAAGCGGTACGAGTTGGCGCTTTCTGCGGCCTTCTATTCCTTTTCTGTCAGTCATTTGCGTCTTCCCGCATCGTGAATCCCTTGTCGTCGGAAATCATCTGTAGCATGATGTCGGCGAATATGGGGTCGAACTGCGTGCCCTTTCCCTTTTCTCATGGCGTCGTAGGCATCGGCCACGGCGATGATTCTGGCTTCCTCGAGGATGTCCGTCCCGGATAGCCCGTCCGGGTAGCCTTTGCCGTCATATCGTTCGTGATGCCAGCGCGCTCCGATGGAAAGCTTGGGCATTTCCTTAATCTTTTTGAGGATGCGCTCTCCCTGCACGGGGTGCTGTTTGATAAGGTCGAATTCCTCGTCGGTCAGCCGGCCGGGCTTGTTGATGACGGCATCTGGAACGCCGATCTTGCCGACGTCATGCAGTATGCCCATCATGTATATCTCGTCTTGCTGTTCTTCCGTGTAGCCGTATCGTCTGGCGATTTCTGTGGAGTACCTCGCCACGCGCCCGGAATGACCGTTTGTGTATGCGTCTTTGGCATCGATTGCCTGGGCTAGGGCTTTGACGATGTGGAGCGAGAGGCTCTCGTTTTCCCGCGTCTTGTGGTCGACTTCAGCCGCCAAGTTGCGCTGCAGCCGTACGAGCTCGATGGTGTGCCGAACCCGCAATACGAGTACGTCGGGCACGAAAGGCTTCTTGATAAAGTCCATTGCCCCGAGCCGAAGGCCTCGCGTCTCGGATGCTTCGTTATCGTCCGCCGTAAGAAAGATCACCGGGATATCTACCGTATCGTCGGACTCCTTTAGGCGTTCGAGCGTCGCAAATCCGTCGAGCCCGGGCATTTTGATATCCAACAGAATCAAATCCGGGTGATTGTCGCGCAGGTAATTCAGCAGCACGGTTCCGGACTTCAGGGCCGTCACGCGCATGCCGTGCTTGCTCAAAATGGTACCGGCCATCTTCAGGTTTGTCACGTCGTCATCAACAACAACAACCCAGTCAGCCATTGCACACCTCTTCCTAGCGGCTGGGACCCGAGTCTCGCCGTGCAACACTGGCAAACCCATGAGGCGCGGTTCCCGGAATTTTGCGATTTCAATTATACGTTCCAGGACAGGGTGCCGCCCCTTCAAGTCGGTGTGAGAGTAGTCCGATTCAAGGAGACGGAATACGGGTTTGTACGGCAGTGATCATCCTGCTGTCAGTGCCAATCCACCAGCTCGTACCAATACGCGGCGGTGCTATGATGGTGCCGAACGAAGGATGGGGGCATGACATGGCACGCACCATCAGCATAGGGGCGCAGGGGTTCGAGGACATCCGCGCGAACGGGTACTTCTACGTGGACAAGACCGGCTTCGTGAGGGACTGGTGGCAAGGGGGCGACGTCGTCACGCTCGTGTGCCGCCCGAGGCGCTTCGGCAAGACGCTCAACCTCGACACCGTCCGCTGCTTCCTCTCGAGCGACTTCGCCGGCCGCGGCGAGGAGCTCTTCGGCGGGCTCGACGTGTGGTACGACCCCGCCATGCGGGAGCTCCAGGGCACGGTGCCGGTGGTGTGGATGAGCTTCGCGAAGGTGAAGGGCGAGACGCTCGCGGAGACGCTCGACGGGCTGCGGAGGGTGATACGCTCGGCCGTCCGCGCGCACGACTACCTGCGCGGATCGGCCGCCCTCACCGACGGCGACCGCGCGTTCCTCTCGCGCGTGTCCGACGACATGCCCGCGAGCGTCGCCGCCGACGCCGTCAACCAGCTCTGCTCGATGCTGCGCCGCCACTGGGGCGTCGCTCCGGTGGTCCTGCTCGACGAGTGCGACGCGCCCATGGAGTGCGCCTGGACGCACGGCTACTGGGACGGCGCCTCCGGCTTCATGCGGCAGCTCATGAACGCGACCTTCAAGTCCAACCCGGCGATGGGCCGCGGGCTCATCACCGGGGTGACGAGGGTCTCCCGCGAGTCGATCTTCTCCGACCTCAACAACCTGGTAGTGGTGACCACGTCAACGCCGCCCTACCGAACCGCATTCGGCTTCACGCAGGACGAGGTGGACGAGGCGCTGGCGGAGTACGGCCTAGTGACGAAGCGGGATGCCGTGCGCGACTGGTACGACGGCTTCACCTTCGGCGGCATTGGGCACATATACAACCCTTGGTCGGTGACGCAGCTCCTTGAGAGCGGGGGCACCTTCGACGCCTACTGGGCCAATACGAGTGGCAACGGGCTCGTCTCCGAGGTCGTTCGCCGCGGTGACAGGCGGCTCAAGTCCGACTTCGAGAAGCTGCTCTCCGGTGGCGAGGTGGCTAAGGTCATCGACGAGCAGGTGGTCTTTTCTGAGCTCCACACGCGCCCGGACGCCGTGTGGGCACTGCTGCTCGCGGCGGGGTACGTGACGAGCCCGGGGCCGGTGCCCGAGTTCGTGGCGACCACGCCGCGCCGTCTGAGGCTCACCAACCGAGAGGTGCGGCTCAGCTTCGACCGCATGGTTGAGGGCTGGTTCGGCGAGGCGGGTGCCGACTACGGGGAGTTCGCCGAGGCGTTGCTGGCCGGCGACGCCGAGGCCATGGGCGACTACCTCTCCGAGGTCGTCCTCGCCTGCGCGTCGTCCTTCGACTCCGCCATGCGGCCATCTGTGAGGGGCGAGGCCGAGCGCTTCTACCACGGCTTGGTACTGGGGCTTCTCGTGAGTCTGAGGGGCCGTTACTCCGTGGAGTCCAACCGCGAGAGCGGCTTCGGGCGCTACGACGTCGCGCTTATGCCCACGGACGGCGCTGCCGATGCCGATCCCGCGATCGTCATCGAGTTCAAGGTGTTCGACCCGCGTCGCGAGGAGACGCTGGCCGACACCGTTGCCCGCGCCCGTGCGCAGATCAAGGACAAGGCCTACGTTGCCGGACTTGTCGAGCGCGGCATCGCGCCCGAGCGCATCCGCACCTACGGCATCGCTTTCCGCGGCAAGGAGGTGCTCGTCGGCTGACGGCGCACCACTGCGTGTGTCAAGTTCCGGTGCGCACTGGTGACGCTTATGTTGAACGTAACCCCGAAGTTCACGTAGAAGGGGTTGGAGTAGAAGTTGCCGTGGATGTCCGTGATGGAGACGAGCTCCGTGTTCGCGGGCTCGATCGTATCTTGGAACAGCACGCCGTCAAGCAGTGGGCCGCGCTCTGTGGGCACCTTGAGGGCGTCACAGGATTATACTGTGTCAATCCCAAAACCTGTGGGTGGAGGTCTTGCTTTTGGTATTCCCGGACCTCAGCTGTGGTTGGCGACCACGTGTCGCGTTCCTTGGGTTTTGCGTTGGCGTGGCGGCGTTCCTCGAGATCGACGTCCGCGTGGCTGGGTTCCCCCGATTTTGCGTTCCCGTGGCTCGCATTCCTCGAGATTGACGTCCGCGTGGCAGGATTCCCCGAGATTTGCGTTCCCGTGGCAAGAATCGCCACGTCAACGTCAATCAGGCGGCAAAAACCACGCCAACGTCAAATCCATGGAACGCGAGCCACGCCAACGTCAATCTCGAGGAAAGCCTGCCACGCCAACGTCGATCCCAGGGAAAACCGCGGAGCCGGACGGACCCCTCTGTGGCCCGAGCATTTGTTACGTTGTGGAAGAGAACCGTCCAATGCTGGCCGTGTGCGGCTGCCGACCCACAGGTTTTGGGACTGAGCCGTTTTATTCGCTGTCTATGGGATTGATTGAGGCGGCATGCACGACATCAGGTCATCGAACCCGCTCAG
>ONMP01000079.1 GCA_900318935.1 uncultured Actinomycetes bacterium | reverse complement strand
CGCGGCCAAGCACGCGTTCTTTGACACGAATATCGTGCTGGGCGACACCTCGTCCGAGGATGCGATCATGGCGCGCGTGCTGATGGTGGCCACGGCCATGTGCGACTCCGAGACTTCCTTCTCGCGCCTGTGGGATCGCACCGAAGGCATTTGCGCTGGTGATGGGGCCATTCTGTGCGAGCAGCTTCAGGACACGCTCAAGTCGCGGGGCAAGATCATCTCCTCGACGGCCCTTGCGTGATCGGGAGCATCAAAAACGGCGCTGCCACCCACGAGGACGTTTGCCCCTGCCGCCACGACCTGAGCGGCGTTCTTTGGAGAGATACCGCCGTCGATCTCAATAAGCGGGCGTACCACGTGGCTGCTGCATAGAGCCTTGAGCTTGTTGAGCTGTGTGTAGGTGTGCTCGATGAACTGCTGGCCCGAAAAGCCTGGGTTGACGGACATCACAAGCACCATGTCGAGATAGTCTATGATCGCATCAAGCGACGATACGGCCGTACCCGGGTTGATGGCCACGGCGGCACGACGGCCGCGCTTATGAATCTCGTCCACGATT
This sequence comes from uncultured Actinomycetes bacterium, assembly GCA_900318935.1. Classification (GTDB taxonomy): domain Bacteria; phylum Actinomycetota; class Coriobacteriia; order Coriobacteriales; family Atopobiaceae; genus RUG440. The sequence goes on along the minus strand of ONMP01000079.1, from coordinate 11,170 downwards.
CGGTGCGCATGCTTGGCCGTCTCCATGTGAAAGGTCAGGATGTCAGCTCCCGCATCCAGATAGTCACGAAAGACCTCGTCTGGGTTGCTCACCATCATATGGACGTCCACCGGCAGGTCAGTTCCACGTTTCACAGCCCGCAGGAGTCCTGGCCCGAAGGAGATGTTCGGCACGAAGTCACCGTCCATCACGTCATAATGGATGAAGTCGGCGTTGCTCACGCTCGCAAGCTCAGCTCCCAGATTGAGGAAGTCGGCCGCAAGAATGGACGGTGAGATTCTGATTTGCTCTCTCATGCATCTCTCCTCTGTGATTGCTCGGACACGTGCGACGGGATAACACCGTAGAACTCCTCGATGGAGCGTCTGCCCAGAAGGACGTCAATTGCCTGCGAGACGGGTATCCCCTCAAAGAGCACGGCGTTGACAGCCAAGGTGATGGGCACTTCGATATCTTTTTCGAGTGCAAGCTCGAGTATGGAGGTCGTCGCCTGGGCACCCTCAACCACCATCCCGGTGCGTCGCTCGTACTCCTCGAGCGACTCGCCACGAGCAAAGGCCTCCCCGAAGCTGCGGTTTCGCGAGTGACGTGAGGTGCAGGTTGCTACGAGGTCGCCCATGCCGGCAAGGCCCATGCAGGTGATAGGATCTGCGCCAAGCGCTACCGCCACGCGGCTGATCTCGGCGAGACCACGCGTCATGAGCACGGCAAGCGTGTTGTCACCGGCACCAGAGGCAGCCGCGATGCCGCATGCGATGGCAATGACGTTCTTTTCGGCGCCGCAAATCTCGATGCCGCGCACGTCTTCGCTCACGTAGACACGAAAGACCGGGCACACGAGCAGATCGCGGAAGTACTCCGCCAACGGCACGCTCGTCGATGCGATGACCGCAGCCGATATGGTACCCTGGCTGATCTCCTCGGCGTGGTTTGGCCCACTGAGCACGGCGATGCGACCAGCACCTCCAAGCTCCTGTTCGACGACATCGGCCATGAGGCAGCCCGTGCCGTGCTCCACGCCCTTGGTGAGGACGAGAATCGGCAGCTCGTCCCCCATATGGCCGACGAGCCCTTTGCATGTCGCGCGCAGGTAGGGTGAGGGCACCGCAAGGACGATAGCGTCAGCGTCGCAAACGGCTGTTGCCAAGTCAGTTGTGGCACAAACGTTGGACTCTACCTCGTAGTCGCGCAGCTGATGCGGGTTCCTGCGGTTCTCGTTGATGCCTCGGGCCACCTCAGGTTCGTGCGACCATACCACGACCTCACGCGCATGGGGCGAGAGCAACCTTGTGACGCCCGTGCCCCACGAGCCCGAACCAATGACCGCGACCTTATTCGCCGTCGTCACGAGCGATCGCCTCCCTTGCCATGCCCTACCGAGAAGCGCCGCTCCTCGCCATGCATCAGGCGAATGATGTTCTCCCGATGCGCCCAAACTACCACGAGGCTCACCGCAACGAGGGGCAGGATGCCGATGCCGCGCACGCCATAGACAAAACCAAACACCGACACCGAGAGTGCTGCGACCACCGACCCCAATGACACATAGCGCGTGGGTATGGTGAGCAACAGAAACACGGCAAGCATGCTCAGTCCCATGGGCCAGTACAGCCCAAGCGAAGCACCCAGTCCCACCGAGATGCCCTTGCCACCATGGAAGTGCAGGTACGGGCTAAAGACGTGACCAAACACGCAGGCCATAAAAAGCGTCGTGCCCACCCAGCAGAAGCCGCCGTTAATTGCGAGCGTGGCAACGTCACCCGAGAGGCAGATCAGCGCGATGAGCCAGCGAAAGAGCACGACGCACAGGGTACCCTTGCCCACGTCGCAGGCGAAGGTCAGCGCAGCCGCCTTGCCACCAGCCGAGCGCGCGACGTTGGTCATGCCGATGTTTCCCGAACCCGCCTTGCGCACATCCACGCCACTGAGCTTCTCGGCAAAGATCATCCCGAACGGGATTCCGCAGATGAAATACGAAGCCACAGCCGCGATGCAGGTAGCCGCGATAAGCCCTCCCATGGCTACTCCTTCCTCCTGAACTTGAGTCGTATGGGCGTGCCCTCCAGATTGAGCCGCTCGCGCAGGCGGTTCTCCACGAAGCGCTCAAAGTTGTCGTCCACGAGGTCCGGCGCATTGCAAAAGAACGCAAAGACGGGCGGGCATACCGAAGGTTGCGTGGCGTAGTTAAGCTTGAGGCGACGGTTGCCCTTGGTGATGGTGTGGCCGCTCGCACGAATCTCGTCAAGAATCGAATTGAGCTTGGAGGTCTGCACGCGACTGGCACGAGCCTCCCCCGCGCGACGTGCCGCATCGAGAACGCGAAGGCAGGAGCGTCCGGTGAGCGCAGAGATGCGCACGACGGGCACCCAGCTCGCATGCGCCAAGCGTCTGTCCACAGACATCTGCACGTCTTCGCGACGCTGCTCGGTGTCTATGAGATCCCACTTGTTGAGGCAGAGCACCAGGGCGCAGCCGCGCTCCACGGCCATCGTGGCGAGCTTCTGATCCTGCTCGGTCACGCCCACGGTGGAGTCCACGACGAGCAGGCACACGTCTGCGCGGTCCATGGCCTGCAGCCCACGCACCATGCTGTAGTACTCAACGTCCTCGTATACCTGCGACTTCTTGCGCATGCCGGCCGTGTCCACGAGCTTGTAGCGCATGCCGTCGCGCCCGACGACCACATCCACCGCATCGCGCGTCGTGCCGGCGACCTCGCTCACGATGGAGCGATCGCGACCGACCAGACGATTCGTGAGAGAGGACTTCCCGACGTTGGGCCTGCCGATGATGGCCACCGCGAGGCTGTCGTCCTCCGGCTCCTCCGGCTCTTCTTCCTCAGGGGGAAACGCTGCCACGACCTCGTCGAGCAAATCGCCCGTGCCATGCCCATGACCTGCGGATATGGGCATTGGCTCGCCCACGCCGAGCTGGTAGAAGTCCCAGGTGGCAAGCTCGTTCGAAGGGTCGTCGACCTTGTTTACCACAAGGAATGACGGCTTCTTTGAGCGACGTACGACGCGGGCGACCTCCTCGTCCTCGTCAGTGACGCCCACCGTGCCGTCCACGACGAAGACGATCACGTCAGCCTCCTCGCAGGCGATGAGGGCCTGCTCGCGAATGCGCGGGGCAAAGGTGTCCTTGGAATGAATGGACTCGATGCCGCCCGTGTCTACCAGCACGAAGGTGCGGCCATTCCAGTCCGTCTCGTGATACGAGCGATCGCGGGTGACACCCCTCGACTCATGAACGATTGCCTCGCGTCGCTCCGCAAGGCGGTTGACCAGGGTGGACTTGCCTACGTTGGGTCGTCCCACCACAGCAACGATTGGTTTGCCCATAGTAAGAACCTCCTTGTTGTCGGCGTTACATGGTAGCACGTATGGTGCGGTGAGACGCACCACATACTAGAGCGTCACAAGACAGGTTGTCATGGCGCCGCGTCTCAATCAAAAAACTCCGTAGTCGGCGTGTCCGCTTCCGGTGTGGTAGAACCCAAACCCTCCGCTGGCGTCACGTTGTCATGCGTCGCCTCGTCCACAAATACGCAGATGCATGTGCAGTTGTCATTGCCAACCCTAGCAGCCTCCCACGCGATATTGTCAGCAACAAGCGGCGCGTTGTCGTCAGATCCGAGCAGTTCGCACAGACAGCCCTCGTCGATGCTCTCCCATACGCCATCCGTGCAAAGCAGGACCCTATCGCCGACGATAAGGTCCACGATGGCCTCATCCGGCTCCACCAGGCCATAGCCCACCGCCTTGTCGAGCGCGTTGCTGTTCGGGTGCGCACGCCCCGTGCCCGTGACTGCCTCGAGATGGCCGCCTCGCCACAGGTACGCACGCGTATCACCTGCCGTGACCATGCGCAGCGTCCATTCCTTGCGCTCTGCGAGCAACAACGTGGCACCAGACCTTGAACCCAAGAGGTCAGAGACGAGAGAGGCTGCCTCATTAGCCACTGCAAAGGCCTCGAGCACGTCAGCTCCCTCATCAAAGGCACGCACGGCTGCGTTGCAGGCCACCCGACTCATCACGTCACCGAACGGCGCTCCTCCGATACCGTCACTCACAGCAAAGAAATCGGCTTGCCAGCTCATCGCTGCGAAATCCTCGTTGCGTTTCCTCGGCCCCACATGCGAGGCCATTCCTACGCGTAGGCCTGTTTTAGCCTCTTCGGTCTCAGGCGTCGCAAACGTCCCAGCAAGCCCTTGCAGGAGCCGCCGCACCCGATCAGCAGTTCTTGACATGCACGCCCTCCTCCGCCATGCGGCACACAATCCAGTATAGTTTGCCTCGTCCCACCACGGCCTCTCACCAAACGATCATGTACCGCAGCAACAGGAACAACAGGAGCACAACGACGATAACGACGATGGTAATCCTGCAGCGCGAGGCAAGATTAGACGTCGTAACCGAGGAGGTACCTCGCGCCCCCGTCACGAACGCGTCCTGTCCCACAGACTTCAACGAGGCAGGAGTATCGATGCTGCCCAGAGAAATACATCCATAGAAGGCCCTGTCGCCGACCGTCTCGACCGAGCTTGGTATCTCCACATGCGTCAGGGAGCGGCAACCGGCGAAGGCCTCGGTTCCTATCGTGCGCAGGCCACTCGGAAGCTGCACCCATTGCAGCGAGCTACACTCCCGAAAGACGTAAGGAGGGATTTCGGTCACGGGGTCTCGCACCGCAACGCTTACCAGCGCCTCGCACTTCCAGAACGCTCCCTCCCCTAGCAGCTTCACGGCGGGTATGGCAATACCGCAGAGCGACGAACACCCCTCAAACGCGTATTCACCGATAATCCTCACCGAGTCGGGCACAAGGACTCGCTCGACGGACGTGCAGCCCATGAACGCACGCGGCCCTATGGCTACCACACCTTCAGGAATGCTCACCCTGCGCTCCTGTCCCGTATAGCGGCGAAGGGTGGCGCCATCAACCACGAAGGAGCTTGTCGCGTAGGTCTGGTTAGAAGCACGGTTTTGTCTGCGCACTTCCTGGACTTGAGCTTGTCCTGTCGGTTTTGGTCCCACCATTCTCGTAAGGCGAGTCGCATGGACAGGTGATCCCTCCCGTACGCTGAGACCCGTTGGCGCAGGCGTGGTGACGATCTGCCGAGTTGCCTCGGGGCGGGGCTTTGCCCGATTCGTTTCTTGCACATGAGCCTTGGACGGACGCTGCGGAGTTCGAGCGACCTCTCTCGGCGCGAGGCGCATCATCAGCTCGAGCAACTCGGTGGCAGTAGGCCTCTGGCGCGGGTCAAACTGGGTGCAACGTCGCACGACATCAGCGATTCGCGCCTCTAATTCGCTTGGTCTTTTGCCCATGCTCGCCATCAACGCCACGAGGTCGAGCGGCTCGCGCTTTGCCTGGCAGATGCGTGATAAATCCTTCGCTGAAGAGATGCCCGTGGAAAGGTCCAGAATCTCTTCCGGCCAGTACTCCCCGGTAAGCATCGTCACCAGCAAGGCACCGAAACTCCAAATGTCGCACTTTGCCGAGTTTCTGAGCACCCAATGTTCTCCACCATACATCTCCGGAGCCCCATAGGGAACGGTCGCCAAGCGTGCCTTAAACGACGGGGTCACGGAAGGCCGCGTGATGGGCGTAGACTGTCCGAAGTCTATCAGCCAAACGTTAGCCCCTTCCGACAGCCGTTGACTCACGCACTCCTTCGATAGCATAACGTTGTTTGCCGAGAGGTCGCGATGGGAGACTCCCGCCTCTCTGAGGCGCACGAGGGTCCGCGCCACCTCCAACCCAATGCGCAGCGTATCCGTAACACCCAGGACAGAGCACCTCGCCGAACCCGTGAGCAATCCCCTCTTCAGAACGTTCGCAAGGGTATAACCGTCCACGTATTCCTGGATGATGGCGGCTGACCCGTTTTCGGCACCATCCACGAAGGTCCCCAGCGCATACGCACGAGGCACGACATGGCTTCCCGAGAGCATGATCAGCGTCTCGTACTCCTCCTTAGCCGCCGCCATTCCGCCGTCGTTGAAGCACTTGATGGCAAACTGCCCGTATTTGCCCGCACGCCAAATCGTCGCAAAGCCCCCTGACGCAATCGACATGGGCGTGCCAAGCTGGCCCAACTCAATATGCACACCGGGAGCCTCGAGCCTCGGATAAAACGAGAATGGCTGCGGCACGTGACCTCGACCTCCCTCCACTGACTATCGGCCAAAGACGAACGGTGGCGATCCGCTAAACACGATGCCATCGCCCACCGACATCCGCTCTCGGGCTCCTCGCTCCCGCAGAACCACCTGATGTCCGTCGCGATGGCGAATCATCGTCCAGTTGCTACCCTCATGCAGGAACTCCCAGCGTCCGTTGTCATCCACCTTGAAACGACCCTGAATCTGTGAGACTCCATCGAAGCCTCGACGCAACGGAAGAACGACGTTTGGCCGCTCTCCGCTTTGGCGTCGTAGTACGCCCACCGTGTCACCAGGTCGCAGGATGTAAGCTGGGATCGCAGAATCCCTGCACGTCAGCCGAGCACGCAGGTTCCGTGAGACATCTGAAGCGGAATCTCGTACGCTGCGCGGTGTGCCAGTACCCGAACCGTCCAGCTTCGACACCCGAGAAACAACAGGCTTCGTTCCAATGCGGGTATGCGCCGCCTCGGCCAGCCACCCAGCTCCGGCATCGAGCCGACGGACCAGACGCGCCGCAATATAGGCTTCTTCCAAGGATAGCAACGTATGCGCCGTATACGGCAGCGACAAATCTCTGCTCTTTGCTGGAGGCTCCAACGCCAAAACCGCATCGACACGCAGCGGGTCCAAGAAGCTCAGAGGCAGACAGTAAAACGCGCCCTTGATGCCCACGGGAACCCCCCATGCGGGCAGGACAGACGTTGGCATGCAGCGAAGACGCACGTAGGCAAGGTCTACCGCCACCCGTAGCGCCGTCTCAAAAGACTCGTCATCGGTATCAAGCGCTCGCAACAAGTCGGCATCAATCTTTTGCCCCTGCTCGCGGAGCTTGTCATAGTCTGGCTCGATCGAGCGCTCAAGGTCCACGAGCGAATCCGCAAGGCTCCTGAAGTAGCGCGCTCTTACGGGTTTGCCGTCACCCAAAGCCCGCGCAAGCCTCTTGCCGAAGCGCGAACGACCCCATGTGCAGAAGGCCTTGGTCTCCCAGTGCTGCCCGTCCTTCTCTGGGGACTTAGTCGCCACGCAAAAAATGTCCTCGAAGGAGGAGTCGAAAAGCCCAGTGTTGAGCACGCTAAACTCCCCCTGCTCGTCTTGCGCGTGCACGACCTTGCCTTCCTCCTCGAGACGTACGAAGGTGTAACGAAGGTAGCGCACGAGCAGGTCGGTACCGTTCGACTCGCGAAACGACCACGGCTCGTCAAGCGCGAGTGTACGCAGGCGTCCAACAAGCCGTTCGGGAACCTCCACCACACAGCCACCCGCGCCTACCATACGATTCACCGACGTCCCTGCCTCACACGTAGGTAGTTGAACCTCAGCACGGCATCCGCCTTTGATTCCGAGGGTAAGAATATCTCATCGCCGTCCGCGAGATCCACTGAATCGTTGCGTGATAGCTCGTCAAAGGTCCCGTCACGATGACGCACCACCGTGCCATAGAGCGAGGTGTCCGTGAGCATCACGGCATCCTCTCCCACGATGGCTTCGAGCTCCGCATGGAGTCTGCTTACGATGGAGCCAGGCACGTTACCAACCACGCAGTCTCCCTGACGTCCGAGGGTCATAAGAAACCACCCGTCCTCGTCGTCAGCTAGTTCCGAAAAGCGATAGCTGTGTAGGGTCTGACCCACTTCGTCAAAGAGGGAAAAGCCCATTACCTCGCCTGTGCCCCTCGCCGCGACCACCCCTGGGTTATATACCGGCGTCTTTGGCATACGCTACCCCTCCCACATTAATACGCGACGTACTTGTACAGATGCTCGAAACGTAGCACGGCGCCTCTCTCGTAGCTCGGCGCACAGCCCGATACGGTGGGTATGGGCGCCAGCCACAGCTCGTCTCCCGGATGCAGCAGCTCTGTCTCACCCACTGTGCGCATCAGCCGCACCTCATCGCAATTCGCATGACACACCGCGGTGCCATTGCTTGACGAGAGGTTGCAAATCTCCCAACCGAGCTCGTCTCCCGTGGGGACAATACGAGCGTGTAGACCAGACACGTACGATCGCATGCCTGGAACGCGCAGAGGAGTATAGGCAACTTCGTCATGCAGCTCACGACCGATTGTCACCTCTGAACCACACTCAAAGCCAAGGTCGTTTGCTGGTAGCAGCATTCCACCCTCTCCTTCCACGAGCTGGATGAGAGAGAAGCCGTCCATGACCTTCCTGAAGTTTCCGCCGATGCCGCGCGGCGTCACGGCGTTCGTACCGAGCATCATGGCTGTGGCAGGAGGCCCCAGAAGCACGCCGATGAGCAGCGTCTTGTATAATTCACGCACAAGCAGCGTTCCCCCCAGGCCCGAGCAGGTTGCACGCACGCACTCACCGAGATCAGACGAGCCGTATTCATCCGCATAGGCGGCATAAATTCCCTTACAAAACTCGCATTCGGGAGTGATGCCCGAACGCTCAAGCGCCTCGCGCAGCACAAGGCAACCATCGCCCTCCTCCCACAATCGCTCGATGGCACGCCCCAGCACACGCACCGACAAAGCGTTCTCGGGAGATCCGATAAACTCGTACCCTCCGCGAGACTTGCGTCTGATGAGCGCTTCCGTGCCGTCAGCCTCCTGTCCAGCCGAAGCTATCATCCGCGCTATCGTGGATTTGTGATACCAGAAGGTGTCTTTCTTTTCGTCAAAGACGCGCAGGTAACGGCTCGCCTGCGATGCATCAGCTTGTCCGGTGATGAGGAACACGAGGTCGGCCTTCTTGAAAGGCCTGCCCCCCACGTCTGTGACGGTATGCCTGAGATCCTCGACGAATCTCCCAAAGAGCGTGAGCCTATGCACTCGGGGCCACCTTTGCGACGACTGCGTTGCCCCCAGTATAGCCCACTCGACTCGCACGTGTACTATTGAGCACTATTCGTTCCGTCACTTACGAGGGCGTTTCTATACGATCGAATCGCGGGCGGGATGTCCCACACGCTCAATACTGTCCTCGACCTCGCGCTCCTTGGCCCTCAGGGCCTCTCGAAAGCCATCCAAGGGATCAAAGGGCGAGAATATCTTTGCTCGCTCCTCGAGCGCCATGGGTGTGCGGCCGCCATACGTGACCTTGCGACGTGCTTCTTTGCTATGACTCTCCACTCCTGTGCCCGCCAATCTGTAGGTTCCTCTCCCGAGCCGTCGCCTCCGGCAAGAGGTCCGTGGCCCTCAACAACGAGTTCTTGCCGAACTTCTCCTTCACCGCGCTCACCGCGAGCTGCCTTCGCCTCTCCCGCTCGAGCGCCTCGACGTCGGCGAACAAATCGAGCTGCACACCAGCCGCGTTGTCCTCTATCACCCCATCGAGTGTCACGCTAAGCCGATGGACCGGCCTCTCGCGCGACACCCGCTCGTCAAACACCCGCTTCGCACCATCCACAATCTCTTTGCGCGAGCTTGTCGGCGCGACGAACCGATATGACCCCGCGTCAGAGGGCCAACCACGCCACCACACTTCTCCGCTCGCGCGCATCGCCTCGCGTTCGTCTGACGTGAGTCCGTATCCCACCCAAACGACCACCGAGCCAGCAGACTTGCCCTTTTCGACGAGCTGTAACGCCAACGCGTCGGCCATCTCACACGACACCACGCGCGCCTCTTCAAAGGAGTAGTCACGACTCAAGACCTGCGCCGTGGCCAGACAATGCGTCTGTGGTCGGTATGCCTTGATGTTTCGCATCTGCACTGGTTCCAAGCCCCAAGCGTGATCGAGCAGAATCTCAGCATCCACGCCGAACTCCTTAAAGATGGGTTCTGTCGGCGCAAGCGCGAGCTGTCCCATGGTTTCGATGCCCATTCCGCTCAACCGCCGCGCGATGCCTGGCCCCACACGCCAGAAGTCAGTGAGTGGCCGATGGTTCCAGAGTGTCTCGCGATAGCTGTGCTCGTCGAGCTCTCCAAAGAAGTCTGGGCTGCGCTTGGCCGTGATGTCGAGGGCGATCTTTGCTAGATATAGGTTACTCCCCAGTCCGCAGGTAGCAGGGATTCCCGTCTTTGCCACGACATCGGCGCGGATGGCTTCCCCTAGCTCACGTCCGCCCATGCCATAGAGCCGCAGATACGGCCCCACATCGATGAACGCCTCATCGATGGAGTAGACATGGATGTCTTCCTTGCTCACCCATCGAAGATAGACGCCGTAGATTTCGGCCGACTTCTCGATGTAGCGTGCCATGCGCGGTGACGCCATACGATAGCGCAGGTTGGCTGGTATCTCGAACACACGGCACCGGTTGCGCACACCCTTCGCCTTGAGCGAGGGAGAGACGGCAAGGCAGATGGTCTTTTCGGTGCGCGTGGGGTCTGCCACGACGAGATCGGTGGTCAGGGGGTCAAGACCCCGGTCCACGCACTCCACGCTCGCATAGAAGCTCTTGAGGTCGATGCAGAGAAACCGCTTGTTGTCACGCATGTCAGAGACACCTCCATGGCACCGCCCCTATTCGCTGCGCAGAGCTTCCACGGGGTCGGCCTTCGCCGCCTTGCGCGCTGGTAGGAGGCCTGCCACGAACGAGAGCACGACGCTCACCGCCACCAGTATAATCGCCGCACCTACGGGCAGTCGCGCCACACGCTCCACATCAAAGTTCGCCTCCACTATGGCATTGGCCGGAATGCACGCGAGCGCGGTGATTCCAACACCCATGATGCCGGACACCAGCCCCTCTATGACCGTCTCGGCGTTAAAGACACGACTCACGTCACCCTTGCTCGCGCCAATTGAGCGCAGAATGCCAATCTCCTTGCGGCGCTCAAGCACGCTGATGTAGGTGATGACGCCAATCATGATTGAGCTCACGATCAGGCTGATGGCGACGAAGGCGATGAGCACGTAGCTGATCATGTTTACTATGTCGGTCACCGACGACATGAGTGCACCAACGAGGTCCGTATAGGTGATGGCCTTGTCATCGTCCCCCGCTGCACGGACATCGTCGTTATAGGCGTCCAAGATATGGATGACCTCCTCCTTGGCGTCAAAGTCACGTGGATAGATGTCGATCTCGGA
>ONMP01000247.1 GCA_900318935.1 uncultured Actinomycetes bacterium | reverse complement strand
ATCAACTACGTCATCACCGACGTCGAGAAGGAGCGCAAGTTCGTCTGCGTCGACACCAACGACATCCCCGACGTCGCTGTCGTTGATCCCGACATGATGGCTTCCATGCCCGCCGGCCTCACCGCTGCTACCGGCATGGATGCGCTGACCCACGCCATCGAGGGCTACACCACGCGTGGCGCCTGGGAGCTCTCTGACATGTTCCACTTCAAGGCCATCCAGCTCATCAGCCAGAACCTGCGCGCCTCCTATGCCGAGGCTTTGAGCGGCGAGCCTGGCGCCGGTCGTGAGGGCATGGCGCTCGGACAGTACGTGGCTGGCATGGGCTTCTCGAACGTGGGCCTGGGCATCGACCACGCCATGGCACACACCCTTTCCGCGCACTACGACACCCCGCATGGCGTTGCCTGCGCCATGCTGCTCCCCATCGCCATGGAGTACAACAAGCCCGTCGTCGCCGAGCGGCTGGCTGAGGTTGCCGTCGCCATGGGCGTTGATACCGCTGGCATGAGCACTGACGAGGCGGCAGACGCTGCCATCGCTGCCGTCAAGCAGCTTTCCGCGGACGTGAACATTCCGAAGACCTGCGACGGTCTGGTGGAGGCCGACCTCGACCAGCTCGCGAGCGACGCTCTGGCTGACGCGTGCTATCCCGGCAATCCGCGCGAGGCCGACCACGAGACGGTCAAGGACCTCTTCCGCAAGATTATGGCATAAGCGTAGCGCGAGCTAACCAGAGGGCCTGTCCCACCAAATGCAACGTGCCCCCGCAGGATCTTCCTGCAGGGGCACGCTTTTGACCGCGATCCCGCTGTGGGAACGTGGTCAGTCGTTGCCGATGATGCCGTCTACAATGGATGACACGATGGAGATGATTATTGATCCCCAGAGTGCCGCCCAGAAGTCCACGACGTAGACACCGCTGCCAAAGACGTTGAGCGAGAGCCAGCTCGCGATGTTGATCGAGAGGGCGTTGATCACGAAGTGAAAGATACCAAGCGTGATGACGGTGATGGGAAGCGATATGACCTGCAGGAAGGGCCGGACGACGGCGTTGACGAGGGCGATGGCCAAGGCAAACATGATTATGCCCATCGTTCCGCCCGTCACGACCATGCCAGGTATGAGCCAAGTGGCGACAGCGGCCGCTATGGCAGTGGTGATCCAAGTGATAATGAACGACATGTAGTCTCCTTTCGTTAGTACATATGGGTACTGTACCCCACTATTTGAGATTCTGCCACGGGAATGGAACGTCTCATGAAAATGAGTTCGACATCTGAGGGGAACACCACGCCTGTTTGGCATGGCGACAGACCCATAGTCGCTCGGGTCAATGTCGTGCAACCGAAGCAGCTGCGAGTGATGGCCTTGCGGATGACTATCACATGACGGGGGCGGTCGGGCCTCGTGCCCTGTGGCAAAATCGAGTGCGTGGTCTTAATCGAGTGCGTAGTTTTTGTCATCCAAAAGGTTCCGAGTGCGTGATTCGTCGCCCGAACTACGCACTCGACCGCTTTAGGATGACAGAAACCACGCACTCGAGCCGACGAGTGGCATGTGGCTTCCCCATCCCTGTAGCACCCGACCATCCCTCGCAACTCGCGCACAGTTCTGGGTAATGATGTCCCATGTGCCTGATATGATGCAACGCAAGGTCTACGGAAGAGACGAGGACGTGCTATGGCTCTTTGCTTGGTGCGCTCGCGTGACGAGCGCTTGGTAGATTCGTGTGTGCTTGGGGCACTTAGGCGTGGCGTAAAGGATCGCGGCGCGGCGGTGTTGCTCGTGCCGAGCTTTCCGCAGGCACTTGCAGCTCAGCGAGTGCTGGCCTCGGAGGGTGATCTCGCTTTGGGGGTAGAGACGACCACTCCGTCGGCATGGGTGCGCGATATCTGGGAGAGGTGGGGCGATGGTCGTGCCTTGGCCGACGCATGCGTGCTCACGGTACTCGCCTATGAGGCGCTTCGTGCGGCCACACTGGAGGAACGCGGCCCTCTTGCCCTTCTGCCTGCCACGGTGGATGTGGTTGCCAAGCTCGTGAATCGTTCGTTGCCGTGGTTGCCGCTGAGGGAAACGGGTAGTGTGGATCTGGCCGCGTGCGAGCGTGCCGGTCTGACGCATGCCGAGAGCTGTCTCGTGCGCATGGCAGGGCGCACGGCCCAGGGGTTGCACGCACATGGGTACGTGGCCCCGTCCGAGGCGTCGGCGATGCTAGCGCAGTTGCTGGCAGAGGCAGATGTCGTGCCGCCGCACGTGGTCGTTGCAGGCTTTCCTTGGATGGGGCGCGCGGATCGTGACCTGTTGGGCAAGCTGGGCAAGGTCGGGACGGTGACCTTCGTGGCGGACGTCGTAGAGGGGCCGGCGTCTGGGAGAGTGAGGCAACTGCTGGATCTGCTCGAGCAGGAGCAGGGTGGACTGCGATGTGATGGTGAGTGGCAGGAAGGCAACTCCGGTGACCAGCATTCGTCCGGTGTGTCCGATGGAAAGAAGCTCCTCCGAGAAGAGCCACTGCAGGAGTTGCTTGACGCCCTGTTTGGCGACGAGAGCTGTGGGCAGGAGGCGCGCGATGCCGTCGAGCTGCTCCTGCCCGCTGGCCCTCTTGCGGAGGCTGAGCTTGTGGCCGAGCACGTGGCGAAGTTGGTCGAGCAGATGCCGCATTCCGAAGGAACGGAATCGCCGTCTGTCGTAGTGGCGGTAGGGGATGCCGAACGTGCTTGGCGCGAGCTCGTGCCCAAGCTCGAGGAGCGCGGAGTCGCCACACGCACGCAATGGACGAGTCCACTTGCTGAGAGCTCGTCCGCTCAAGCGTTCTTTGGCTATGCAATGCAGGTGGCATATTTGAGCGAGCTGGCTGCGACGTGGCCAGAGCCCGCCGAGGGTCTCGAGGGTCCGGTGCCGCAGCTTGGCGACATGAGTTGGTGGCCTCCGCGTGAGCTCGTGGACTTCCTCTTTGAGGACATGGCCCATATGGAACCGCACAAGGTTTGGCACCTCGACGCCTTGTGGCGTGGAAATCGCCTGCTCACTCCGGCGCGTGTGCTTGAGATGCTTCAGTCGGAGCGGCTCACCTCCGCGCCGGTCGCGCGTGCGACCCAGGAGTTGCTGCGTGGTCGCCTGGGCAGTGCCGCATCCAAGCTGCTGGCTCCCTACGGTGCGGCGGGCTCTCCCGCGCGTGATGCTGTGGCGGACAAGTCCTGTGCAGTGCTGCAGTCAGTACTCCAGCTTTCGGGCACGCTGCGCAGGCTCGGTGTCTCGTTCAATCCTGAGCATCCCGAGGAGCGTCCTCTCACGGAGGTCGTGTCACTCATGGGATGGGCTGCGGCAGGGCGTCAGGTGGTAGCCCGAATCGGTGTGGGCTCTGCGCAGGAACAGGCGCGCGTACTTGTCACCACGATGGAGCAAGCGGCAAAGATGGGGGCTGCCACGGCTGACGTCGCCGTTGTCTGCGGCCTCACCTCGGTCGAGAAGCCGGTCGAGGGCAAGGAGAACGTGCTCCAGGCGATGCTCGAGCTTCTTGGTGTCGAGCCTAAGGCAGACCCGCTCGCACATGCTCGCGCGGAGTTTCGTGCGCTGCTCGGCGTAGCGCGCTCGCGTGTCGTGCTCGAGCGGGCGACGGCAGATGCCGATGGGGAAGAGACGTATCCTTCGGTGATGCTGTCGGAGCTTCTTGCCGCTTGTGGAGTGTCAGAAACCTCGCTGGCCCATGCCTTCAGAAGCGAGAGGCTCGTCTCGCAGAACCTGAGTCGTTCTGGCAACGGAGCTAAGTCTGTCGGTCAGGACTCTCCTGCTCCTGCTGGTCGACTTACGGACGCCTCGCGCGAGCTGGTCTTTGTGCCACAGGCTGGCAAAGATACGCTTCCCGATGGATTGCCGATTCTCTCTGCGTCGCAGATCGAGTCCTATCT
>ONMP01000058.1 GCA_900318935.1 uncultured Actinomycetes bacterium | reverse complement strand
TTGGTATCAACCATGATGAGCGGCCTGTCCCTCACGTGAGCCCCCTCTCCTTCAAAAGTTCCCACTCAGCATCCTCGAGAATCTCCGAGGTCGGCCGTGGGTCGGGCTCGAATTCAGGCAAGTCCTTGCCAAGCGATGTCCCAAAGTCCCAAAAGAGACTTGTCGAGCGCATAACACACTGGTGTGGGTCGGCCGCGGGCGCCACATCTTGGACCGGACACAACACTTCTATGATGCGCTCGTAGGCATCGCCGCCCGCAGCGAGGCGCTCCCAGAGTTGACGAATGATCTTGACCGGAGAGCTTCCCACAAGGCTCAGCGTGGCGTCTCCTCGTTCCTTGAGTTCTCTGTTCATGCGCACGTTTATCTGCGCTATTGCAGCAGTCATAGCGTCTCCTAGCTATCAGTGATAGCATCCATATTAGGCGCTTACACACCCATGGTCAAGGGTCACGTGCCAACTCGTCATCGGCGAATATTGTTGTAGGCGGTCTCCACCTTGGGTGGCCACTTCCTGAAGAGAAGCCCTACCCCAGATAGAAGCCCTCGTCAAAGAGGCTGACCACGGTCGGGTCGTCACTCCTGCCGACGCAGACGCGTACCTCGGCCTCCTCAGGTGCAGCGACAATCGTCACTTCCTGTGCCTCGAAGAGGGCCGCTAGGTAGTCGCCGAGTGCGAAACCCACGTCACCGAGCGGCAGCTCGGCCCCGCGCATGATACGTACGTAGTGGTTGGGGAAGTTGGCGACGGCATACGCCAGGCGCGTGCCGCTGCCCGTCAGATCGTCGCGGAAGAGCAGGTTCTCTGGGTTGTAAATCTTGACGTCCGCATGCGTCTCCTTCACGGCCATGGCGCCGGAGTAGCAGGTGGAGATTTCCTCCCAACGCGGGGCGCCCGAGAAGATGTGCTGCGTCTGAACCACGAAGTACACACCGCTCTTGCGCGCCTCGCCCATGTTGGCATCCAGGTATTCCACAGAGTCAATACTCGAGGTGATGTCGCCACTGGTTATCATGCTCGAGTCGCTGTATCTGGAGTTCCATCCGACGTTAACCGGATCACCGTTCTTCTTGATGCCGATGAAGTGCAAGTCCACGTCCACGCGATGCGAGCGCTCGTCCCAGAAGGTGAAGAAGCGCACCACTTGGTCATCGGGCAGGTCGTACGCCATGCCGACGGGCGGCCATGCAGTGCCCGTGTTGCCCGTGTCGTTGGGCATGAGAATCGAGCCCACGAGCGAGATGCCCTGCGTATCCAGGTAGACGCTCTTGCCCTTGAAGGGCGTCTCGAGCAGACGCATCCGTGGGATGAGCAGCTCGCGCATCAGCTCGACAACGACCTTACTCGGCTCCTCCTCACCCTTCTTCTCAATCACCCAGTTCGCGTATCCCTTGAGCTCCATGCGATACTGCGGGGCTTCTTCGCTCATGATGGTGAGCGTGCGGACCAGGGTGGGCAGCGAGTAGCCGCCGGCGTTGTCGAGCACCACAGGGCGTAGCAGTTCTTTGGGGCAGTCGTGCTTGGCGAGACGCGTGAGCGAGCGGAAGAGCAGGCCAGGACGCGTGCCGTAGTGAGCCAGCAGCGCCTCCCAAGCCTGCTGGAGCTTGTCGGGTTGCTCGGTCTCGGGTTCCTCGACCACCCCCTCGGGCTCGTCATGCTTCATGAGCTTGGCAAACCCGTCGAGGATGCGACGGGGGAGTGGCGTCTTATGGGACGAGAGTGCCACCTCCACCGGCTCGGGCTCGGGGATCTTCGCCTTCTCTACGTCTGCCCACAGCTGCTCGAGACGTGATGCCCACGACACCACTTGGCCTGACCACACCAGCTCGCAAGCGCGCGTGAGGTTCGGTCCGGCGAAACGCTTGACAGAGAGGTAGTTGGGTGCGTGACGCTCCTTCTTGCCCGCATCTGCGATGTTGTGCGCAATGTTCATCACGCCAAAGTGCTCGAAGGCGCGGCAGAGGCCCTTCTTCTGGCGTGTGGCCAAGTGCGCGTGCTTGCCGCGCGCCTTAACGAGGTAGAGCGTCGCCTTGAGCAGGTCACCCGGATGCTGCGCCAGTCCCGCGGCCACGCGTTCGAGCAGACCCGAGCTACCCTCGCCCGCCACGCGGATGAGCTCCATCATGTTTTCGTGGAAGGCCACCTTGGGGAAGCGAATCTCTTCCTCGCCGTCCGCGCCTTCCTCCCCAAGTCCCTCGAAGACAAGCAGCGCGCTCTCGATCTCGGCTGGGTGCATGCGAGTCGCGCGAGCGAGGCGCGCCTCCACGACGTTGCGCAGGTCTTCCACCGTGAGCATGAGGTGCAGGACCTTCGGCGCCACGAGGGTCTCGTCCTGCTCCGTTTTGGGCGTGGACTCCACGTCGGGCATCCAGCCCTTTCCCACCGACACGTTGAGGCCGAGCATGCCTGCCAGCAGCTCCACACCGTAGGTCGAGAGATAGTGCATGGCCTGGTGATACCGGAAGGTCGCCTCGTCCATCTCCATGACCTGCGTCGGGAAGTCGGGGTACATGGGCGCTGCCGTCACATCCGGCACGAGGCGTGCGATGTCCGCAAGCGGGTTCACGCCCTGTGTGCTCAAGGTCTGGTCAAGCGGCAGGAAGGACGTGTGCGCGGCGAGCGCGGCCATGTGATGGTGATAGGCGGCCAGCGCCAGGATCGAGGGCTGCGAGAGGATGTAGCCCGTGCCGTCGAGATTGGCGTTGGCCGTGACGGCCCAAGCCATGTCAGCGTCATCAAGTTCGACGCCCCCGAGGTCGGCGCGGTGAGCAAAGAGTGGGTAGTAGAGAATGCCAAAGGCCTCGAAGGGGGCCTTCTTTGCTTGGTACCAAGTGGTGTTCTCGCTTGTGGACATGCTGAGCCCTCCACCTTCTCTCTGAAGGAAATGAAAAAAGTAACGGACACAACGACCGTCGGCCAAGGCAAGCATAGCACAGGGATAATCGTACTTGACGTATGGCTGGCATTGCGGTATCTCTTGAATCGGCAGTCGTTGTGCTGGTTACTTTTCGCCTCTTAAGCGGGATGTCGTGGGTTCGAATCCCACCAGGCGCACCATTCTTGCATGCTCACATGCGCCTGTAGCTCAGTTGGTAGAGCGCCTATAGTTTACCAGTGCGTTGGACAGCCACGGGCACCGCTTCGGCGGTGCCCTTTTGGAGGACAATGGGGACGTGTCCCTATAGTTTTGTCAAGGGGAATTTGAGCCGAAATCGGTCTTTCGATGGGGGTTTTCGACAATGGCGTCTTGCACGTTAACGGTTTTCGACAATGGCGTCTTGCACGTTAACGGTTCTCGACAGGCATGGCGAAGCCGCCCCGCGGCATGTGCCGGAGGGCCCTCGCGAACCCGGTCGCGCGTGCCCGTCAGGCGGCTTCCCCCCACCTCGACTCGTCGTAGGGAACGAGGTCGCGCATCACGGCGAAGATCACCTTGAGCCTCTTCCTCGCCACCGCCTTCAGGGCCTTCTTCCTCTTGAGCCTGGCGTCGCCCGAGGACCTCTCGAGGACCCTGTCGTAGTACCTGCCGAAGTAGCCCTTGGTGCCTATCAGGGAGTTGACGGTGAATATCAGCAGGTTCTTGAGCTCCTTGTTGCCGGACTTCGGCGCCGTGGCGTGGTCGATCGAGGTGCCCGAGCTGGAGTTGGCCGGCGCCAGGCCGCAGAAGGAGGCGAGCTGGCCGTGGTTCTCGAAGAGGGACACGTCGACCAGCGAGACGAGCGCCTCGGCGCACACGGGCCCGACCCCCGGGACCGTGAGCAGGCAGCGGTAGCGCTCGTCGTCGGCGAGGATTCGGTGCGACTCGGCCCTGAGCCTCTCCGCCTCGGCGTCGGCGCGCAGCACGTCGGCGGCGAGCCACCGGACGCAGGCGTCCTCGCCCCCGGGGTGGAACCCCTGCTCGTGCGACCTCTTTGCGAGCTCGCGCAGCTCGTCGGCCTCGGCCTGCGGGGCCCCGAGCCTCCCGCAGAGGGAGTTGTACCTCCTCTTCGAGCACCCCGCGATGCCCGTCGCCCCGCCGAGCTCGGAGAGCAGCCCGACGAGCCAGGGGAGCGACAGGTCGCACGCGGCCTCGAGCTCGGGGTCCCCCTCGAGCAGGACGGCGTGGAGCCTGTTCCTGGCCTGCGTGGCCAGCTTGACGCAGTGCCTCCTCTGGGAGCCGAGCAGCCTGGTCTCGCGGGAGTCCGGCACCGGCAGCAGGGTCTGCGGCGACGCCGCGGACGTGTGGGCTATGACCCACGCGTCGATGCGGTCGTTCTTCGCGAGCCTGGGGTACATCCTCCTCGCCTGGCTCTCGGCGAGCCCGGGCAGGTAGGCGACGTCGCAGCCCATGGAGCGCGCCTCCCTCACCACGAGCGAGCCTATGTTGTTGCGCTGGTCGACCGTCACGAGCACGCCGAGGCCCCCCGCGTGAGCCTTGGCCTCGCCGATCGCGTCGCGCACGTCGTCGCGCCTGTTCGCGACCGCCCTGTCGACGACGGCCTCCCCGTCCCTGAGCGCGCACGCCCAGTGGAAGCTCTTGCCGACGTCGAACCCGAGGTAGACCCCGTGCGCCGACGATATCCTGTCCTTCTCCGCCGCTTCCCGTGACATGGTGGTATCCTTTCTCCCGTCTCCGGCCGACCGAGACGACCGCCGCGGCGAAGGGCACCCACATTACGCGGCCGTGACAACAAGCGTGTCCGGCAGGTCCCTATCAGCTCTCTCCCGCGACGTGGCCCTCTCCCGGCGGCAACACGTCCCTGGCCGTCCGCTGCGGCAGGAGGCGAGGGCCGTCCGGGGAGGGTCGGTCGGCAAGCCCGTCCGGGCCTGCCACCAAGGTTAGACGATTAAAGGTATGATTAACGTCCAAAGCTCGGTGAAGTTCCCAAAGGGCTTGACATTACTGTAATGGGGGCGTTTGTCCTTCAAGGACAAACGCCCCCGTCCCCATTGTCCTGCGCCTTTGCGGTAACATGTGAGGGTTACCAACAGACAAGGAAGTTTCCCATGCTGATCGACAGTGTTGCCAGCCAGCTGCTTTCCGCCCCCGACCTGCGTGACTTCATGCGTGACCTTCGCGAGGGCGAGGATGCGTCCATCACGCTCGGGCAGAGTGCCCGACCCCTCATGGTCGCGTCGCTCTGGGCCCACGATCCGCGTCCGTGTCTGCTCGTCGTAGCGGGAGAGGATTCGGCTGACAGCACGGCTAGAGCGCTCGCCGCATGGCTTGGGCGCGACGTGGTGGCGCGCTACCCTGAGCGCCGCGACTGGCCATGGGCTGACAAACCTGCCGATGATGGCGTCGTGGGCGCGCGTTGTGCCGCCATCGAGCGGCTTGCCTTGGGGGAGAAGTGCCTGGTGGTGGCGTCGGCGCGTTCGCTCTTGCGGCGCGTCCCACCGGTGGGAACGGGATACTATGCCGGCGCGACCTTCTCGGTGGGCGACGAGATTGAGTTCGACGAGGTGCCGCGCCTGCTCGTGAGCATGGGCTACAGCGATGCGGGTGATGCCGACGAGCCGGGCAACTTCCACGTGCACGGCGACACGGTGGATCTCTATCCCGCTCAGGCGACGGCGCCCATCCGCATGGAGTTCTTTGGCGACGAGATCGATCGTATACGGGCCATGGTGCCCTCTACCGGCCAGACCATCGGCGAGTTGGAAGAAGTTCGCGTGGTTCCATGTCGCGAACTTGCGCTCACGGACGAGACGGTAGCGTGTGCGGATCGCGGTCTCTCGCATCGGGCGCGCACAAACAAACAGATCGCAGCAGATTTGGAGCTTATCGACCAGCGATCGAACGCCCCGCACCTCGACCGCTATCTACCCGACCTATATGGCGGCAAGACGGCCTTGCCCTTGGAGCACCTCTCGAAGGATTCGACCGTGATGCTCATCGAGCCACGCGCCCTCTTTGACGACTGCGCGCACGCCTACGACGAGATAACGCATGCGGCAGGTGCTGCGGGCGTGGGGACCGAGGGGCTGTTCACGTCGCCCAAGGAGCTCGACTTCGGTACGTATCAGCGCGTGACCTTTGCCTCGATGGCCAGACTCGGCGCGGGCATTGCGTCCGCACGCACAGGCGTGGCGCGCACCGGTCGCGGGAGAGTCGCTCGCATTGCCTCTCCCGCTCCGGCGGCGTCCGGGACACAACTTCCCGTGCAGCAGCCAGGAATCTCTGGTGCGGACTCGAAGCTGCTCGGTCGTGTGCGTCAACTCGTGCGCGACAACTCCGCTATCGTCTTTGCCATACCTGATCGCGGGGCGCGGGAGCACATGGAACTTCGCTTCTCGGACGAGTCCATCCCCTTCGTGGAGTGGCTCGGGTCTACCGATGCCACCGAGTCGCGGCAACATCTGGAAATGGGGGTTGTCACCTTCGTTGATGCGCCTGTCCCCTCGGGCGTCATCGTGCCCGCAGCACATTTGGCCGTGCTCACGGTGGGTGACCTCACGGCACGCATGGCGAAGCGGCGCCGGGCACAGCGCGTGGATGTCACCAACGTGACCTTTCCCTTCAAGCCGGGAGACTACGTGGTACACGCCACTCATGGCATCGCGCTCTTTTCAAATATCGTGCGCCAAGAGGTTGGAGGTCGTGAGCGCGACTATTTCCTGCTTGAGTATGCCAACGCCGACAAGCTCTACGTGCCGCTCGAGCAGGTCGACCGCATCACGCGGTATGTGGGGCCAGACGGATCGAGTCCGCGCCTCACGCGCCTCAACACAGCCGACTGGAGTCGTGTCACTGGCAAGGCGCGTCGCAGCGCAAAGAAGCTCGCTTTCGACCTCGTGGACCTCTATACCCGCCGCAGCGCTGTGACGGGGCACGCGTTCTCGCCCGACGTGCCGGCGCAGATTCAGATGGAGGAGAGCTTCACCTACGAGATGACTCCGGACCAAATCTCTGCCCTTGCCGACATCAAGGCCGACATGGAGGCGTCCAAACCCATGGATCGACTGCTTTGCGGTGACGTGGGCTTCGGAAAGACGGAAGTGGCGCTGAGGGCGGCCTTCAAGTGCTGCATGGACAGTCGGCAGGTCATGGTGCTGTGTCCCACGACGATTCTGGCCCAGCAGCACTACGATACCTTCTTTGATAGGTTTGCGCCCTTCGACCTGCGCGTGGAGGTGCTCAGTCGCTTTGTCACGCCCGCGCAGCAGCGCCGTGCGCTCAAGGGCTTCGCCGAGGGTGAGGTCAACGTGCTCATCGGCACGCATCGGCTCCTCTCGGCTGACGTCAATCCCTACGAGCTGGGCCTCGTCATCGTGGATGAGGAGCAGCGCTTCGGAGTCCAGCACAAAGAGCAGCTTAAAAACATGCGCGAGCAGGTGGACGTGCTCACGCTTTCAGCTACGCCAATTCCCCGCACCATGCAGATGGCCGTGAGCGGCGTGCGCGACATGAGCCTCATCCTCACTCCGCCTCCTGGACGAAAGCCCGTGCGCGTACATGTGGGTGAATACGATTCAGACGTCGTGAGCGCCGCGATTCGTCATGAGCTGGCGCGCAAAGGTCAGGTGTACTACGTTTCGAATCGCGTCCATACCATCGACGATGCGCGCGATCGCGTCCTTGAGGCCGCGCCCGAGGCCCGCGTCGCCATTGCGCATGGACAGATGAGCGCAAACCAAGTCGAGGAAGTCATGCTCGCCTTCCAGATGCACGAGGTTGACGTGCTCGTTGCGACCACGATTATCGAAAGCGGCATCGACAACCCTCACACAAATACCCTCATCATCGAGGACGCGCAGCGGCTTGGCTTGGCGCAGCTCTACCAGCTCAAGGGGCGCGTGGGGCGTGGGCGCCAGCAGGCCTATGCGTACTTCATGTTCCCACCAGAAGACCCGCTCACGCCCGAGGCCACCGAGCGTCTCACGGCCTTGAGCGAGTTTCAGGAGTTGGGAAGCGGCATGCGCATCGCCATGCGCGACTTGGAGATACGAGGGGCCGGCTCGCTCGTGGGCGCCGAGCAGCATGGCAACCTCTCGAGTGTGGGCTTTGACCTCTTTACCCAGATGCTGGGGCAGGCGGTCGCCGAGGCGCGCGGCGAGGTGCCCGAGGGCGACGAGCCAAGCGACGTGACGATCAACCTCAGCGCTGACTTCTATCTGGCCGAAGAGTATCTGCCCGAGGTGGACAAGCGTGTCATGGCATACCGTCGGCTAGCCGCCGCTTCCGAACTGAGCGAGATTGACAAGCTTCAGTCTGAGCTAGAGGACACGTGGGGTGCCATGCCGCTCGCTGCGCGCAATCTCTTTGACCGGGCGCGGGTGCGGATACGCTGCGAGCGGCTGGGCGTGACGAGCGTGGCGCTTACCGGTGGGCGGCTCGTCTTCAACGACATCGAGGTGCCACGTGCGGTGGCACTCAAGTTACGTGCCGAGCGGGGCTTCTATTACCCAAAGACGCACCAGCTCAAGTACCCCATGCAGCGCGATGCCGAGGCCTTGCTCCCCGCAACGCTTGGCATCCTTGCCCAAGTGGGCGGCGACGACGAGTAAGCTCGGTTCAGAAGAGCTATGTCGATCCAAACTACCGCTCGATTTGGCTGTTTAGCCAGAAGAGGACGGCCCCTCCATGGTTTTCTGCGGAGGGGCCGTCTCGTGGGAACTCGACTGGTCCTAGTACCAGACGCCGTTGTCGTCCTGCCAGTGGCTGGAGACGCCCTCCTTGCCCACGAGGCCGTGGTCAGAGCTCTCCTCGCAGCGGTAGACGTTGATGAACTTGCCGTTCTTGTCGTATACGTGGAAGGCCCAGCCGCATCCCGCCGGCGCGGGCTCCGCCCACACCTTGGTGTAGTTGTAGGTCCAGAAGGTCGCCCACCACTTGCCGCTGGCGCCCTTGTGCCACTCCGCGTAGACGGGCTGGCCCCAGTCCTCGCCGATCGTCACCTTCTCGCCCTCATAGTGGGAGGTGCTGGCGGATGTTGCGCTGTAGCTGCCGTCGTTGGCGAGCGCAGTCGCGGGCGCGGAGAGGATGGCGGCTCCTCCGAGGGCGGCGGCGAGGGCGATGGCGCAGGCGGTGGTGGCGATGGCGTTCTTCTTCATGGCTTTCGTTCCTTTCGGTGGGCGCGCGCTTCCTGCGGGCGTTTTTCTCTGGTCAATAAGTACTACGCGCGCGGGGCGGGTTTGTCTCATCAGGAGGAAAAAAGATTGCCCATAGGGGAGTACCCCTCGGTACTCAGGGGACAGTCCCCCCTGTCATCGTGACTGGGGGGACAGTCCCCTTTGGGCAATGAACAGTCACAAGTGCGGCTACTCCATGCCCATGGCGCGACGTAGCTCGTGCGCACGAGCTTGCATGACCTCGGGTGGAGCGGCGCGGTCGCTTGTCTCGTCCACATGGAATATCGTACGGCCAACCATCACGATGCGTGGGTCGAGCGACATGATGTCAGCGATGTTTTCCATGCTCACACCCGTGCCGATGGCGAGGTCGGCATGTGTCAGGTTGCGTTTCACGGCCTTGGCGAGGTCGAGCGGTTGCTGTTGGAATATCGAACCACGCCTGCGTTTGTGCAGCTCGTAGGCGTGCTCCATCATGTATCCGGAAGAGATGCTCACGTAGCTGACGCCCAGGCCGTTTACCTCGGCCGTGCGGCGCCCGGGTTTCGTGATGCCGTCCATGTCGCACATAATCTTGCCACCGTATTCGTGGGCATGGCGCACCATCTGCTGAATGACGGGGTTCGGCGCGTCGGCGAGCACCGTCACGATGTGTGCGCCAGCCTCGAAGCACCGACGCGTGATGCCCGAGCCGCCATGGAACACTTTGGCATCCACGCATAGCTTGAGCTCAGGATGCGCCGCATGAATCTCGCTCACGAGGTCGAGGCCGAAGGTCACGAGCTCGGGATAGCCAATCTCGACGATGTCCACGTGATCGGCCATCATGTCGACCACGTCGATGACCTCATGCCGCTTGCCATGGTCAAAGACCAGCTGCAGTTCTGCTGCCATGATTGTTCCTTTCTGCGCGCGCGGCGCCTAGCCAAAGCTCCATAGGGCTTCCCACGGTACGTTAACCCGCGGATTTCGCTATGCGGCCTCATCGAGATGCAAGGTTTCCGACAGATCGACGAGATCGTTATGTAACTCGTCTAGCTGTTGCCGGGCCTTCTCTTGCTCCTCTGGCGTGAGGTTCTCCGAATCGTCAACTAGGTCTCTCATCGTTTCGATGGTGACTTCGTTGATGACGATCGGAAGAGAGTAGTCGACGCTGTCGTCTTCGGCTCTGGCGGCAGCTTCTTCGAGCCTATGGTTCTCAGGCGGATCGATGATGTAGAGCGACCACAGGATGCCGCCGATGACGGCTATCACGACGAAGGCGATGTTCATGGTGTCTTCTGGCACGCGTGCGAGCCACCGCTCCATCATGGGGTAGACGACCCATGCGATGATGGAGGCTGCCACGCCGAATGCTGCGGTGTTTTGGAGACAGACCTGACCCATGATGTTGCCGAGCATGTCGGAGTAGTCCCAAAGCTGATGATCGGCGTTCACGATGAGACCCATGGAAAACTCGATGATGGAGCAGGTGAGGGCATTGGCGAGGAAGCTGATGACATACGCGTAGATGGGCTTCTCTTCGAAGCGCTTGAGCAGGTACTGCCAGAGCGGATACAAGACGAGCGCGATGATGACGACGGCCGCACCCTCCATGGGGTAGGGGTAGAGCCAATCGCGCCAGAGCATGGTGTTGGTGGGGTCATATTCGCCTTGCACGAGGCCGAGACGGATGAGCTGGCACATAGCAGCCTCCATCCAGTGACCGAGCACCGAAAAGACAATGAAGTAGATGATGAGGTTGCGTACGAGCGGCCAGCCTCCGCGATGGAGGGAGGTCTCTTGGCGCAGCTTGGGTTGGAAGGTGGAGAAGTCGTTGACCAGCACGACATCGACGCGTTCGGAGCGTAGGAAGTACACGATGAGGAAGATGCGCCACAAGTTGTTGACAAAGCAGTCAAACAGCGCGAAGTCGCCGGTTACGAAGCTGGTGATGATGTTCGTCACAATGCAGAAGACGGACGTGAACACGATGGCTTTCTTTGCCTGCTTGAGGTAGTTAAGAAGGAACCAGAGCGATATGCCTTCTAAGATGATGGTAATCCAGCTGAATATGGTGACTGAATTGTAGGTGATGGTGTCACGTGAGGTGAGGATAAGGGCAAGCAGGGTGCCTGCAATGTTGAGGGTGTAGACAATCTGCACGAAACGTAGGAATCCTAGCTTGCCCGGTTGGCTGAACTTGATGGCGTTATAGGCAACCTTTGCTGATTTCGTCGCGGCCTTATGAGCCTTCTTGGCCTCGTTGCGTGCGGTCTTTGCACGTTTGCGGGCGGTGCGTCTCTTCTCGCGGTCTCCCATGTTTTGGGCGATGACGGCGAGGCGGGCCGCCTCGTCAGCCGCCTCGTCAGCCTCCATAGCCTCGCCCACTCTAGCCACCGCCTCTGCGGCGTCGAGCTGCGCCTCACGGGTGATGCGAGCGCGGTCGGCTTTGCCGGTGCCAAATGCGGCGTCGATGGCTTCCTCCGCCTCTTCGAGCGTGCGCAACCTTGCCTCGGCAGCTTCAAGTGCGGAATCGAGATCCTTGTCGGTTACGGGTTCTGACTTGGCGGACGCCTCCGACTCGGTTTGGGCGAGCGGTTTCTCTTCTGCTGACTCTGGTGGTGTGACTCTAAGATGTTTCGGCATGACGTCTCCTTGCTTCGACGGTTGCAAAGCCAGTGGGTTGTGGAACCAGTATATATGAACGTTCTGTGCCAAGGGTATCCGAAAGGGGCGGCCCCCGTGGGTACCATCTCGGTGTTGCCGAACCTAACGCTTGTTGCAGGCCTGGGGCCTAAAAAACGATATTACGCTGCGCCACGTAGCTCACCACAAAGAGCAGGGCGTCAACTACGACCTTGACGGCGACCTCAGGCGCCATGGGTAGTGCCATTGTGCCCAGCGTGGTGAGCGAGGCGCTGAGTGCCATGATCGTGACGGCAAGCGCGGCGTATCGTGGTATCGAGACCATGTCACCGCGCTCGCTGCGAAAGACGATGCGCGAGTTGATCGTGTAGTTGAGCGACGCTGAGATCACTCGTGCGATGACAGTTGAGATGGCCACGTAACCGCCGACGTTGCGCAGGGGCGGGCAGAGCAGCGCGAAGGCCGCGATGTCCACCCCGCATGACATGAGCGACGACGCCGCGTAGAGCACTGGCTGCCTCAGGAGCGAACGGTAGATGCGCCACGAGTCCTTGAAGGTGTGGAAGTGCGTCTGGTGGTTCTCCTTGGAGTCGTAGACGGTGGCGATGGGTACCTCTACGATGGGCGTGGTGCCCTGTGCGCAGGTGAGCATCTGTGTCTCGAACTCGAATCGGTCACCAGGTAGGTCGAGGCACTGGCGCATGAGCTCGCGCGGGATGCCGCGCAGACCCGTCTGAGTGTCCGACACGTAGAGGCCCGAGAGCGCACCAAACACGCGGGACGTGATTCGATTTCCCATCCGGCTCTTCCAAGGGACGTCGTCGCCGTCGAAGGTGCGCACACCCATGATGAGGGCAGACTCTTCTCCCTCGAGCGCCTCGCGTACGCGCTCGATGCAGTCGGGCGTGTGCTGTCCATCGGAATCTGCCGTCACGACGCCGATGGCCTCGGGCCAATGGTCGAGTATGTGTGCGAAGGCATTCTTGAGCGCCGCACCCTTTCCACGGTTGACTTCATGGACGAGTATGGTGTCTCCGGCCTCGTCGTGCAGATATCGTGCCGCATTGCCAAAGACTTCGGCATATGCGGGGCCGCTTCCGTCGTCGACAAGCACTATTGGCCCCATAGCGCGCGCGTCAAGATCTGCCAGGAGCGCGATCAAACGCTCGTCAGGCTCGTATGCGGGGATGACGATGGGTATGCAATTCATGGGCACCTTCTCGACGCGGGTCAGAATGGCCCGATTATACCTTGTTTTTCACGCAAAGCGGGTGCACGCTTCGCTCCATTACGCTAACCTTGTAAGTTCATTATCGATGTTCGGAATGTATGGAGGGGTTTTCCGTGCGTAAGCAAGACGAGCCGCAAGAGATGCGGCAAGAAAGCCGGTTGGGACCGGCACGAATCATCCGCCGCTTCTTCGGGGTGCTGTTCACCGTGATACTGGGGCTGCTGCTCGTTCTCGTGGGCATCGTCTTTCTTTTGTGCAAGGGGCCATCAGAATCCGCGCGCACTCTTACGGTGACCACCTTCCTCGAGACAGGATCTTTCAAGTTCATCCCGGGCCTCTTCCTCTCGAGTGAGGAGATTTCCGAGATCGTCAACAAGACCGCCATGAAGGAGATGGACACCAGCGTGCTCGATGCGTCACTCGTCGATGCGAGCCAAACTGGTCAGGAGGCAGCCACGCTCGATATGAACGCCATCGAGATCAAGGAGATCTTGGGCCGCACATACTACGCGAAGCTCATGATCGTCAATGATCCGTCTCGCGTCAAGATTGGTGGTTCCGTGCCCTTTGGCGACAGCTGGAATCTCGATGAGATCGTAAACGGGAACGGCTGCGTTGCGGGTGTCAACGGTGGCCTGTATGCAAACATCACCGGCACCGGCGGGGCTCCGCGCGGCGTCGTGGTGAAGGACCACGAGATACTGTGCATGGACATCTATGACGAGGAGGGTGAAAACAAGGCGCTCG
>ONMP01000150.1 GCA_900318935.1 uncultured Actinomycetes bacterium | reverse complement strand
AGGTCTTTCCCGTGCCCGGAGGGCCATACAATATCGTGTTCCGTGCGATGGCCTTGCTCGTCATCTCTTCCTCCCCCTCCGGCTCGGCGGTGGATCCGTCGCCTTCCATCACATACTCGTAGAGCGGGAGAATCTCCCCCACCGCCCTTGCCGTCTCGGCGAGCACGGTCCCCGCCGCGTCCTTCCCGACGGGGTCCTCGACGGCCTCGATGACCGTGAGCTTCTCGATGGCCCCGTCCATGCACTGCGAGCGCGCCAGCTCGGTGTCCGTCCCGAGGTAGTGGTAGGTCTGGTCCGCGTACTTCGCCCTACACGTCATCCCCGGCCGGAGGCTGCAGTCCAGAAGGCGGAACTGTCGGCGGTAGCCCTGCCTTGTGCTGCCCGCGTCCCGGGTCTCCGCCCTCACGGAGAGGTAGTACCCCTCGCCCGGATACATGGCGTCGCGCGGCTCGACGTTCATCGAGACGCCCTGGGGGTACCCGTCCCATTCCCTACCACTTGTCACCGCAGAGCTTTCCCGCGCCACATGCTCGGGGCGTGGCGCGACAACGGCAAGCTCCTATACGCTACGCACCCGACGCTATTCAAGGAGCGTGAGACGGCCGCCGTGGACTATGCTTCCGACTGCGTTTTCGACGCAGACGGTCGTGGGGGACAAAAAGGAAGCCAAAAGCACGCGCAAGGCCTTCTTGGCAACCAGGTGTCACATGCTGGGTTCCTCTCCACTCACCATTCATGAGACCACAAGTGCCCTTCGTTGATTCCAAGCGGTTGTGACTTCGTGCTCTCCTAGAACAAACAGATATACTTCGCCTGCCTGTCAAAACCCCACGCAAAGAGAATCGGAGGCCAGTGAGATGTCCGTGCCAACCCAGACCGACATGAACCTCGTCGTACTCGAGCTCATGCAGGACGGTCAGGAACGTAGTCGCAAGCGGATACGCGATGACGTGGCGGTCGCACTCTCTCTTACCGAAGATGAGCGGAACGAGATGACCTCGAGCAGCAAGCCCGTGTATGCCAGCAGGTCGGACTGGAGCGTAACGTATCTCGACAGGGCACAGCTCCTTGACCGCATCTCCCGTGGCGTCTACCGCGTGAATGATGAAGGAAAGAGCGTGTTGGCCGAGGGATTAAACGGTACCGAGCTCTTCCAGAGGCTGCGTAAGCTAATCGACGAGCGTGATCCATGGCACATAACGAAGAAGCCCGGCCAGCAGACGTCTTCCATCAGAGCTACAACGATTCAGGACGACAACACTCAAGCCGGATCGACACCAAAGAAGTCTCCCCAAGAGCAGATCGCGGACCTGTCCGAGGAGATGAACGATGCCCTGGGCAACGAGCTGCTTGCCCTCATCATGGAGAAGGACCCGAGCTTCTTCGAGAAGGTCGTCGTCGACCTCATGCAGGCAATGGGCTATGGGAAGGGTAGGGTCACCGCGTACTCCAACGACGGGGGCATCGACGGCATGGTGTCGACCGACGAGCTGGGGTTCAGGCCCATCTACACCCAGGCAAAGAGGTACAAGGAGGACCACAAGATAGGCAGGCCGACCGTCCAGTCGTTCGTAGGCGCGCTCAACGGCGCTCGCAACGGCGTGTTCATCACCACGTCGAGCTTCACACGGGAGGCCGTCGACTACGCGCTGAGCTACCCGAACGCCACCTTGTCCCTCATCGACGGCCGCATGCTCACCAGCCTGATGATCAAGTACGACCTAGGCGTTGCCACCGAGAGCGTGGTGAAGATCAAGCGTGTGGACAGCGACTACTTTGAGGACTAGCAGGCAATTCCAGTCTTGGCCATCGGGATGGGCTGGTGAAGTGCACCTGGCGGTGGGTAACCAGCTTATTCGCATACAACTCCGGTAGAATCTTAATCATGACAAGGAGGAATTCTGATGTGCTCATTGGTCGGCCCTCTGTATGCGAAATCGACTGTCTCCGCAGTATGTGTACACGTATTCTATTACTGTCTTCATTGCACCAATGCTATAGAACTGAATGCAGTTTCTTTGTACCCGTGAGTCGCACATCTTCCTGCGACTGATCGCTCCCATGCATAGCCACCAAGGCTCCAAGTCTCTACGACCGCCGACCTTGCTAAAATGAACGAAGCGAATCCTGCGGACGCCCGTTGCGGCTGCAGGGCAGAGACGCACAGAAGGACCAGCCATCATGCTTGACCTGCAGCCGATTCTCGAAGACCTCATCGCCTTTCGCGAGGAGCGCGACTGGCGCCAGTTCCACAACCCCAAGGACCTCGCCATGTCCATATCTATAGAGGCGGCGGAACTCCTCGAGGCCTTCCAGTGGTCCGGTAGCGACACCTCTTCCATGGGTCGCGAGGACCAAATTCGAGAAGAGCTCGCCGACGTGCTCATCTACTGCCTGTACCTCGCAGACGCCGCTGGCCTCGATCCTATCGACATCATGGAACAGAAGCTTGCCGTCAACCGAGCAAAGTACCCGGTGGACGCATCGCGCGGCAGCGCGAAAAAGTACACGGAGCTATAAGGAGCGTCATGGCTGATACAAAGAAATCGAATCCCACACCGCCACAGGGCGCCAGTTTCGTCGTTGGCCAAGCCGATTTTACCAGCGACTTCGCAGAGCAGCTCACCATTGAGTTCTCCGGGCGCGTCCCCGAGGATCGCATACAAAGCTGGCCTATGGTCTACATACTCACCAACCGCGACGAGGCATACGTCGGCCAGACGACGAGCCTCTCCAGACGCATTGCCCAGCACGGCGACAACCCCGAGAAGCGACGTTTCGAAACGGTCAATGCCGTGTACAACCCAGAGTTCAACGCCTCGGTGGCCCTCGACTACGAGCATCGCCTGATCGACCTCATGCAAGGCGATGGTAGGTTCTTCCTAACGAATCGCAATGCGGGCCAGGCTCCCACGAACTACTATTCGCGAGATGCTTACGCATCGATGTTCGACGAGCTGTGGAACGAGCTGCGGGACCTCGAGCTCGTGAAGAACTCAATCTATGAAATCGAGCAGACCGAGGCCTTTAAGTTCTCTCCTTTTAAGGTGCTCAACACCGACCAAGAGTCGGCGATGCAATCCATCCTTGCAGCAATATCTGAGCGTCTCAAGAGCGCAGACGCCACCACAACCACACCAATCGTCGTACAGGGCATGCCCGGCACCGGCAAGACGGTGCTTGCCATCGCCTTGCTCAAGACTCTCAAGGACTTGGCGGCTTCACAGGACGAGGAGCATGCCGAGTTCAAAGGCATAAACGTACGTTTGCTTGAGCCCATAACCGGCTTGCGCATGACCATACAGAAGGCCCTTGCGAAGACGGTCAACCTTTCCAAGGATGACATCATCGGGCCAAACGACCTCGCCAAACCGGAGTTTGGGTATAAGCCCGGGAAGAAGGGCTTCGACGTCGTCCTCGTGGACGAGTCGCACAAACTAGGCATGCGAAAGAATCTAACCCCCAGACAATACGGCTTTTACGATGATGTGACGCAAGCTCTTGGACTTCCCCAAGCATCACCGCAAATCGATTGGGTGCTCAACCAAGTTCGCGTACCCATATTCTTCTATGACCCACTGCAGATTATTGGTCCCAAAAGCATTGGAGTTCATCTCATCGAGGACCGCCTTGGAGAGTGCGTAAAGTCACCTATAGAACTTCGCAGCCAAATGCGGGTAAAAGGCGGAAACGACTATCTTGAGTACATGCAGCAATTGCTCTTTGACCAGAAGCCTTCCCCACGGCGATTCGAAGACTACGATTTGGTTCTACATACGGACTTCGCCGAGTTCAACGACTGCTTCGAGACGACCCTTGAGCAGCACTCCCTCACAAGGATGGTCGCAGGTTATGCATGGAAATGGAAAACGAAAGGGAGCAAGAATCCGGACGACTTCGACATCTGCCTCGATGGCGTAAAGAAGCGATGGAACAGGACGTTTAGGGACTGGGTTGGAAAAGGCATGGACAACGCCGACATCGCTCGAGAGGTTGGTTGCATCCACTCGATACAGGGCTACGATCTCTCACATGCGTTCGTGATCATCGGAAACGACTTGCGCTACAGCACAATCGCCAACAAGCTGTACGCAGACAAAGGCTCGTACTTTGACATCAATGGCAAGCGAACCGCCTCAGACGAAGAGCTCGAAACATACCTGCGCAACATATACTACGTGCTGCTCACCAGAGGCATCGAGGCCACACACGTATACGTGTGCGACCCATGTCTGAGGAACTATCTCTCGCAGCTTATGCGAGTGGTGTGAGCTTTACCAACTGCCGCATCGTGAAAGGTTAAAGGGTAGACGCGTCGCGCGGCAACGCGAGGAAGTGCACGGAGCTATAAGGAGCTTCGTGGTCAACACAAAGGCATTGCAAAAGCATCGCATGCATGACTCAACCGGCGCCGTGCTATCGCCTGCCCGCCGATCGCAACGAACGCTTTCTCAAATAGTCTCTTAGCCCCGCATCCGTCGCATACACGTAGCAACCCTTCATACCGCGCGTCATCAACGTACGATATGTGTTCTTGATAATCTCGTCGGCAAGTTGGAGGGCACGGTTGGGATCTTCCCTCTCCATCTTCTTAAGACCCCTGACCGACTGATCTGTCCTTGCCCGCTTGCCGTAATCCGTCACCAGGCGCCCGTCCTCATAGCGGAGGTCGTCGCCGATGATGACGCCAACGTACTCGAACTCGAGACCCTGCGTGGTATGGATGCAACCAGCCTCGTTGATCGAGTTCGGATCGAGCGCAAACGCCTCGCCATTACTGAGATTCCAGCTAATCTCAAAGTCACCGATTGTGATTTCATGAACGTTGGTATCACTACGGCCAGACGTTGGCCAGTTCCAGCAGTAGCCAGCGAGGATACG
This sequence comes from uncultured Actinomycetes bacterium, assembly GCA_900318935.1. Lineage (GTDB taxonomy): Bacteria > Actinomycetota > Coriobacteriia > Coriobacteriales > Atopobiaceae > RUG440. Next base: position 4,199 of record ONMP01000150.1, on the reverse strand, counting down.
CGACTTATTAGCGTCTCTGTTACGTTCCTCAACCATGTCTCTCATCTGTTGCGGCGATTCAAACACCTCGAAGTCGTACTCCACGTCGATGCTGTCGAAGTTCGCCGTCTCTCGGATGTCCAGGACATCGTCGAGCCAAGCCAAGTAACCGTCCGAGCCGTTGCAACGGAACTGCGAGGCGAGTTCCTCCTCGTAAACTTCCGCACCGTCCATGGCGGCCCAACGTTTTATCTCTTCAACGCTTCCAATGTCCTTCACCGTCACCCGCTGTCGCTCATCAATAAAGAACACGCTCAGTCTAGCCGCATTGATGATCTCGTGAATCTGGTTGACTCCCTGATTGCCGTAGAGGCCTGACTTCTCATTAAGGCGGTGTGCCTCATCAGCTAGGATTACCCCCACGGCGTTAGAAGGGGCATCAACGTAGGTACCCGACCCCTTAAACATGTTGTCTATGCTGCTCTTGGTTCTGTGCCCTTTGAGCTTCTTGGAGTAAACATCGCGAGGCGCACTATTCTTTGAGCAGTACTGAACGAAAACCCCTTCCTGGGTAAGGCGGGCAAGCAGATTTATGGCAATGACTGTTTTTCCGGTTCCTGGTCCGCCCTTTGCAATCAAGACACGTTTTTTGCCGTCCTTCTCGCACATGCGCGACAGCTCCATAATGCGCTCGAAAACGACCTTCTGGTCATCAATAAGATTGAACTCTGGGTTGCTCTCCAGCATGCTAACTATTACTTCTTGGAGGCTCTTTGACGGCTTGATCTTACCGTTGTCAATCTCGTAGAGAATCTCGTTGTCGTCCCCAACCTTCACCACATTCTTGATGTAGTCACGCAGCTTCCTGACATCTCCCCTTGCGAACGCAGGTGCGTCGTTAAGGTATTCGCGATAGATTGGGTCATCCAGCGGATCGTCGTTGCTTCGGAGATAGTTGTGGAGGTAAGCGCATGGCCACAGCTTCACGTCGTTAATCTGAGCGTACTCGTTGTAGTCGCGAATCATCGCAGCGTAGCTCCATGCCTGATACGAGGGATGCACAACACGACGTTTAGCTCCGCCCACCACCGTCTCGACGAGCCCGTCTAGACCCTCAACCTTGTTCAGCTCGTCCCATTGCTTTAGCTCGATGATCACCACATTGGCATACCGCTTGTCGTCGTAACCAGAAATGAGGAAGTCAACTCGCTTTGCGGTGTTTGGCAGGTTGTACTCTATCGCCACGCCCGCGTTTTGAGGAATCTCGTTATCGTTGAGCACCTTGTACATGTACTCCAAGGAGTTCACCCAAGAGCGGAACTCGGCATCGGGCGTTTTGCGGTGCATCTTCTGGAAGATGCTGTCGCGAATCTTGTATGCAATAGTATCGTCTTCCACGTTAGCCATGAACTCGGCCTTGTTTCCGCTGTAGATAATCACGACGCGCCTCCCCCTCTTTTCCACTCTCCAACATCTTACCAGCATGTTAAAGGTTGCTTGTTTGCATCCTCTAGGCGTTGGCGTTATTCCAACTTGACCAGCGAGATACGGTAAACGTAAGCATTGACTTGAGACTTTGCAATTGGTCATGCAGACATTTGGGGCATATCGATGTTTCAGACGCTTAATCATGCCGGTGAGAAATGAGAAATCGTCATCATAAGTATCCGATTTGGACTGTATAGCGGAAGATTTCGCAGTCTCTATAGTCTTCCTCATCAACATGGAATAAGACAAATCGGAGAATGATTATGCGATGCATCCATAGGAGCTGTCGAACCTTTTGTTAACACTGAATAGCGCCGATGTTCCGGAAAGTGACGTTTAGTCTCATGCTCGCAGGCAATGTCTCCGGTGCATCCCACGTTGCCTATGTGGACGAGTCCAATACAGAAAACTTGAGATGACATCTCCTCGACGTACTTACTGACCTGCACGATGCGGCCGCCGCGCTCCTAGATGGCAGACTGATAATCCATGCTTTTACCTACACGTATTTCTGCGACTACCGTTTCCCGAACTCCGGGGTTGCGCAATTTGTGCCTCTTTCGCGCCATAGGTGTCACCTGCTATACCAGACCGCCTTTTTGAAACAACTAACCGCCATACTTCCTCATTTAGCGTAATCCCTTGTCACAGGCTGGCTGGCATTTCTCGTGTGAACAGGAGGTGGTTGAGTTGTCATAAAAGTGTTCTCAAACTGCAGTTGCTTGACTACTTCAGTTTTTCGCATTACACTGAGGTTCGTTAGATGCTGAACTACGTAAGGAGACTGCATGTCTACTTTGCCTAACCCCGAGGTTTCCTCCGGTGACGTTGTCGACTATGGCAACGCTGACGCTCGCCTTCACCAGCTTGACCCGGCTCTTAGCGTGGACCTCCTTCGCGATGCAGTGGTAACTGCGTTTCGCGAGTATGCATCGAAAGTCAACAGCTTCTTCCCGATCAACGCCCGTGGCACGGTGATGTACCAATACACCACCGCATATCTCCGCGAGCAGCTGTACACCGAGCATGGTTGGGGCATCGACGACACCAAGAATGTTCAACCTTCGCATCGCCTGCCTTGCGGGCGGCCCCGGTACTGGGGACATGACTTCGTCTCCTAGCCCTCGCAAGCGAGGCAAGGGCACCATCGATGTGTATGGCCAGGTCCAACTCCCTGGCCTCGAGAGCAACAAGGATGCCTCTGACAAGAAGTTCTGGTATCTGTTGACATACATCAACGATTACGGAAGTGCAATCCACGCCGAGCTCTCGTGTCCGGTGATTGACAGCAGCGGCAGCATCACCGATTGGTCCGAGCGGATTGAGCTTGGTCCGTTTGAGTTTGAGGCATCTGCCAACATCGAGTTCCCGACCTCAGAGCCTCCGGTAATCGATGTTCGTCGCAAGGCAAGTTCCGAGTAAGGTCTAGACCGCCTGGTTAATCCATGGCCGCCGCTTGCACCACTGGCGGGCCGAATCTGAACGCAATGCGATACTTTATTGTGGAGCATACGTTGGCCCATCAGTGGGAGGAGGATTGGAATGACAGAGTCGCGCATCACTCTCGCCCGCATGTATCGCGGTCTCAACAAACGCCAGCTGGCAGAAGCAGTTGGCGTATCTCCACGGGCCATCACCGGTTTTGAAAAGGGTGAGACAAAGCCTAGCAAAGAGACAATGGGACGAATTGCCGAGGCTGTTCGGTTCCCCATCTCCTTCTTTGAGCTGCCAGAAGTAGACTTGCCTCAGCCGTCCGCAGTATCGTTTCGCGCAAGGCGCAAGATGTCGCGTAAGCAGCGAGATCAAGCTATCTCATCAAGTGCATTCGGCATAGGGTTTTCGGACTGGCTGGACAAGAACTTCGACCTGCCTGATGTTGACATTCCCGATCTCAGCGGCATGCACCCTGAAGAAGCGGCTACCATGTTGCGCAGCATCTGGGGCTTAGGCGAACTGCCAGTAGCAGACATGATATCCACCTTGGAGGCACACGGAGTGCGTGTATTCTCCGTTACAGAGGCTTCTCTCTCAGTCGATGCATACTCGTTCTGGGATGAGAACAGAGGCCGCCCATTCGTCTTCCTCACGACTGCAAAATCTGGAGAACGCAGACGGATGGATGCCGCGCATGAACTCGGACACCTCTGCATGCATAGGAAGGTAAACCTTGAGGAAGAGACTCGTGAGATCGAGCGAGAGGCCGATGCATTTGCATCTGCGTTCTTGATGCCAAGGTCTGGATTCATCGCTACCGTTCCTAGGGGCTGCACGCTTACTGACTTCATGAAGATTAAGCAAGTGTGGAAGGTGTCTCTCGCCGCTTGCGTCTATCGCGCCCATGCACTCGGACTCCTTACAGACTGGCAGTACAGGAACATGTTTAAGACGATGAGCTCACGAGGCATGAGGAAAGAAGAGCCGTATCCGATGGTTCCCGAAAGATCCCAAGTTGCAACAAAGGTCATCGCTATGGAACAGCGGGAATTCGGCAGCACTGAGCAGATCATTCAGGAGACTGGTATTCCGCAGTCGTTGATTCAGTCAATCACATTCAACATGCCAGGCGTGGCCATACAGGGCGGAGGCGGACGACCGAACAGATATGGGCTTGCATCAGAGGATGCCCATACGGAGAAGCCAAAGCTCACATTGGTGCAGTAATCCACAACGCACAGTAAGGAAGGGCGGGATCAGTTCAAAGCTGGTCCCGCCCTGTCCTCATTTTAGCTCTG
>ONMP01000203.1 GCA_900318935.1 uncultured Actinomycetes bacterium | reverse complement strand
ACATCGGGAAATAGCGAGAATAGCGCCGTTATCATCCCTGTGGCCATAGACACCGCAAGACCGAGCCCAAGCGACACCACGAACGCTCGTGCACCGCTCGTGATGCAGCCTCCGATATCTACGTTCTTCTGCTTCGGAGACGAGTCCACGCCCCATGCCGTCAGACGCGCCCACTCCAACGCGTACCCCTGTATGCCAAAGAATCCGACTACGGGCACCAGGGATGCCGCGGTCATCACCAAGATCGGCTTGATCCAGCCCTTGTCACGAGTGAGCAATGCCCACGAACGCTTGAAATACTTCTCTTCCTCCATGCGCAGTCCTTTCTCTCAAGAGCTCACATGACATAAATCACAGTGCAATTGGGACGATGATAACAGACAAACAAAAAGGCTCCCTCACGGAAGCCTCGCAATAATCATGGCGGAGGAGGAGGGATTCGAACCCTCGTGACCCGAAAGGGCCAAACGGTTTTCGAGACCGCCGCATTCAACCACTCTGCCACCCCTCCGTAGGGTGACGCGACGCCCCTAATGGAACGCCGCGATGAAACTCTGGCGGAGAGTCGGGGATTCGAACCCCGGATGCGCTTTAGGCGCATACACGATTTCCAATCGTGCTCCTTCGGCCAGCTCGGACAACTCTCCGTGAAAACGCATTGCTTACTGTAGCACACCTCACGTCATGCGCGCAAGACCCGATTTGGTTTTAGGCCCAAACGGACGAAGGACAAACTCCCCCGTCCCCTTTGTCCGGGCTTAGGCCTTCTTGACGAGGCCGTGTCGAACGGCCCACTTGCGGCGGTCCGTCTCGGAGAGGATGCGCTTGCGCATGCGGATGTGTTTGGGCGTAATCTCTACCAGCTCGTCATCCATGATGTACTCGAGCGCCTCTTCCAGCGTAAACGTTCGAGGCGGGGTGAGCTGCACCGCGATGTCTGCCGTGCTTGAGCGCTGGTTGCCGAGCTGCTTGGTGCGGGCGACGTTTACCACCATGTCATCAGGACGAGGCCGCTCACCGACGAGCATGCCCTCGTAGCATTCGTCACCCGGCCCCACAAAGAGTGACCCGCGCTCTTGCAGCGTGCCCAGCGCGTAAGCGACCGCCTTGTCAGTGCTCATGGAAATCATCGCGCCGTTCTTCCGCCCGCTGATCTCGGCCGTCACCGGTGCATACTCGCTGAACGTGTGGTAGAAAACGCCCTCACCGTGTGTCACGTTGAGGATGCGGGTCTTGAGGCCCATGATGCCACGCGTAGGTATGTTGAACTCAAGCTGCGTCTGCGTCTCGCGGCTCTCCATGCTCACCATGGTGCCGCCCGCATTGCCGAAGGTCTCGATGACCTTGCCCGCATACTCGTTGGGACACTCGACTACGGCCTGCTCAAAGGGCTCGAGACGGATGCCGCCAGGTCCCTTCTGGTACAGCACGCGCGGACGCCCCACCTGGAACTCATAGCCCTCGCGGCGCATCTCTTCCATGAGTACGGAGAGGTGTAGGATACCGCGGCCAGCCACCTCGATGCCGGTCTTGTCCTCAAGCTCCTCGATGCGCATGGTCACGTTGTTTTCGCGCTCTGCCATGAGACGCTCTTTGAGCTGACGACCACCCACGATGTCGCCATCGCGTCCCACCAGAGGACTCGTACTCGCCTCAAAGACAACCGAGAGCGTCGGCGGGTCTATCTCGATGGGTTCGAGCTCGACAGGGGAGTCGGGGTCGGTATAGACGTCGCCGATGTCGGTGCCATCCACTCCCACCACGGCTGCGATGTCGCCCGCGGCAACCTCCTGGCACTCCGCACGTCCCAGGTAGTCAAAGGTAAATAGCTGCTTGACCTGCGATAATACGCGCTCGCCGTTGTTCTTTACGACCATAATACGTTCACCGGCGTGAATAATACCCGAGAACACACGCCCGATGCCGATGCGTCCCACGTAGCTGGAGTGGTCCACGGTAACGCACTGCATGGCTAAGGGTCCATCCACGTCCACGTCAGGTGCGGGCAGCTCGTCCACGATCATCTGAAGCAGAGGTACCATGTCGCCCTCGTCAGGGCCTTCAGCCTCCAAGCGCGCAAAGCCGTTCACGGCCGAAGCATATACGACATGCTCCATGGCGAACTCAATCTGCTCGTCGGTGGCGCCAAGTTCCATCATGAGCTCGATGCTCGACTCCATGGCAGCCTCGGGATTCGCCCCGTCACGATCAATTTTGTTGATAACTACCATGATATGCAGCCCACAGGCGATGGCATGACGCAGAACGAAGCGCGTCTGCGGCATCGGCCCCTCTGCCGCATCCACAAGGAGCAGGGCACCGTCAGCCATCTTTAGCACGCGCTCCACCTCGCCACCAAAGTCCGCGTGGCCCGGCGTGTCGATGACGTTGATCTTTACACCGCCGTACGTGATGGAGATGTTCTTTGCCAGGATGGTGATGCCGCGCTCGCGCTCCTGGTCATTGGAGTCGAGCACGCGCTCCTGTACTTGTTGTCCCTCGCGAAACGCACCGGAAGCGCGCAGCATCTGGTCGACGAGCGTCGTCTTTCCATGGTCGACGTGGGCTATGATGGCGATGTTGCGAATCTGTTCTTGGAGCATGGGCACCTCTCATATTTCGTCGTTGCTTCACCAACGTGCGCAAACGCGCCATATGAAGCATGGATTTCTAGCCTAGAAGGGGCTCTTCCTCTCCAGCGGGCGCCGGATCCGTCCACCGAAACTCGTCACCTTGGCCCTTTCCCTCAAACAGGGAGTATGCCGAGAAGCTCGGACGTCCACGTTCGCCGAACTCAAGGATGATCGCATCGGCAAAGGCCCCGTCCTCTACCTCGACGGCTCCCTCGTATACCAGCGCGTACCGCTCGCAGCCCTTCGCACCTCGCACCTTGTCACGCGCGGCTTGCAGAAGCTTGTCGGCACCGTCATCGGAGAGCCTCAAAGACTCCACCTCTCCCGCCCGCATATGCATCACCAGCAACACACCGAGCTCCTCGCCTTCCGCCAGCATGTCGAGCGCATCTCCCATGAGCGTGCTCGATAACTCATCTAGCTGCGGCGATACGTGACCATAGTATGTATTATCATCGTAAGACATCGTGGTTCCCCCAAATCGGGCCTTATCGCATGAGATATACGCTGACGGCAATCACCAGACTCAGAATGACGGCTACCAAGACGGGCGTCCACGGGTTGAGCGTATCCCTCGTGTGGTCATCGAGCATGGCCTCTCGCTCGAGCTCGCGCATGCGCTCCTCACGCTGTCTGGTAGCGTACTCCTCCATGACCTCGCTCACGATCTGTCTGGTACGCTCGTCGGCTTGTCTCTGCAATTCTTCCTCGCTCGGCACCTCTTCTTCGACATCCTCCGCATCGTCGGCCACCTCGCCCTCAAGCACCAGCTCGTTTGGCTTCGTATAGTCGTAGATGGCACGTATCGCGAGCACCTCTCCCTTTTGTGCGCTGTCCTGCGCGATAGCATCGAGCCTTCCGCGAATCTCTGCGATGTCGGCGTCGGTAGCGACACGGGTCGTACCGCTCAGCTGCACGCCCAACCTCGCATAATACGCATATGCTTCCCGCTCGCTACAGTTGTGCTTCTCGCAATACGCCTGTATTTTGTCCAGTATGTCCGTCGGTATGATGGCAGTGGACTGCTCGGGCTCGATGGTGGGAAGGTTTTGTAGGGCTGCCAGTCTCTCCTCGATCTTTTGCAGGGCAGACTCAGTTGCGCCTTGAGAGACATTCGCCGCTTCCCCCTCGCTCACCTTGCTACCAGCAGCATCAACCCGACCGACATTGGCCAGACCACCCATCTCCTCGACCTCGATGCCCGCGCGCGCGAAGTGGCTCATCGCCTCGGCCTTGGTGCAGCTATGTTCGGCAGCATAGGCGTTGATCTTTTCGTTGAGATCCTCGGGCATGCGCATGCTAAAGGTGGTCGGTCGCTTAGTAGCCATGGGGCGCCTTTCAAGTGTGAGCTACGTTAATGCATGTGTATTCTAGCGTAAATTCGGCTCAGTCAAAGGCAAGTGAACTGTCAGTTATCCTCGCAACTACGCCAGAATGCCGCGTCTTTAAATATGAAAACAGGTCAAACCGATATTGGTTTGACCTGCGTCGTTGTTGGTGGAGACGATGGGGATCGAACCCACGACCTCAGGCTTGCAAAGCCCGCGCTCTCCCAGCTGAGCTACGTCCCCGTAATAACCGCCCCAGCGGCGACTCGGCTCACGCTGGGGCGGCTATTGTCCAAGGATGGTGGGCCTGACAAGGCTCGAACTTGTGACCTCCCGGTTATCAGCCGGACGCTCTGACCAACTGAGCTACAGGCCCATCCGCAAGTAAGTACAATACCCCATTGCCCCTTTCGCGTCAAGAAGAAATCTGAGTTTTTTTTCGTCCCAGCGTTTCGGGGACTTTTCGTGAGCCATGCGCGGGAATCAGAACGATGGGGCGGCCTTGCGCATCTTTGCCACGGCTCGGGAAATCTTTGTCCCCACCGTCGAGGGATTCATCGACAGCTCCTCCGCGATCTGCTTGTTTGACAACTCGCGATAGAACTTGAGGTAGACGAGGTCGCGCTCCTCGTCGGAGAGTACCCCGAGGAGCTTCTGCGCCATCTGCGTGTCTTCCTCAAAGTGCGTCTCCTCCTCCTGGTCGGGAACTCTCGAGAGATCGTAGTCCAGCTCGCTCTCCGTCCACTCGTCCCTACGGCCACGTGTACGCATCCTGCTGTAAGCCACATTGCGCGCTATCGTACACACCCACGTGGTGAACGACGCCTTGTCCGAATCGAACCGCGCGAACGACCTAGCCGCCTTGAGAAAGGCCTCGCTCACGACCTCCTCCGTCTCATCGTGGCTTAGCGTAATGGTATACACGTAGGCATATACGCGCTTATAGCTCGCCCGATAACACCGCTCGAATGCCCTCGCGTCGCGGACTCCATCGTCCTCTCCATCGTCCCTGACGAGTGTCAAACGTCGCGTACGTGTCCCTCGTATGGCCATGGCTCACATCCCGTCGTCATAGTTGCTAATGCTGTTGCCTCTCGCCAAGCATAGCATCCATATCGCCGGCGGCCGACAACAATTCCAACTCGTCATCATCGAGTTCATACCCAAAGTCGACCTCATCGAAAATGCGCTGGAGGAGCTCGTCCTCGTGCTCCGCGCGTCGAGCCTTAAAAGCCCCAATGCCCCTCTTGAGCACACCCGCCATCTGCTTGTCGCTCATCATCATGGTGTTCCTCCTAATCCATGCGACATCCTGTCGCGCTGTCTCGTTGCTCGTTATACGCATCCAATGCGCGATTGTCTCACACGTTGACAACTTTTTGTGTCGCAAAATTCCCGATGAACTTAGCGCCGCAAATGAGTACCATACCCATACCGAGCGGACAGTGAGGAGGTTTGCCACATGGCACAGATTCGTATGGACATCCAATCCATCGTCGTGGGAGGTGGCCCCGTGGCGTCCTTGGTCGTATTGAGGCCACATGAGGATGACGACGGGAGCCTCGGCAAGCTACCGATTCGCATAGGAAGCTTCGAGGCAGCAGCCATCAGCATGGGAATCGATCCGAGCAAGACCTCCAAGCGTCCCATGACGCACGACCTCATGCGTTCTGTGATACGTGACCTTGGAGCATCGCTGTCACGCGTCATCATCACACATGTACAGGGCACGACCTTCTTTGCGCAGCTTCAGCTGTGCGCGGCATCGGGCGAGACGGTATGGGTCGACGCACGTCCATCAGATGCGGTTGCCCTCGCCGTGCGCATGCACGCCCCCATCTTTGCCGACGAGCGTGTACTTACCACCGCGTCGCTGCCAAACTTCGAGTCGGTCGAGCGAGACGAGCGCGCTCGCGAGGAGGCCGCGTTCCACGATTTCGTGGAAGGACTCTCGCCTGAGGACTTCGCCGTGTAGGAAGGAGAAGGCCTTCCTACACGCTATTTGCACAAACGCTGTCGGTCAAGCAGGCCCATGCGGTCGGCCTGCGTCACCATCTCCATCTGTAGCCATGTCTGGTTGGCGGCATTTGCCAGAAGCCCAAAGACGATGTCAAAGATCATGGCATCGAGGAAGGCTGCGTTCGGTATTCCCAATATCTGGAAGAGCGCGATGAATGCCAGCAGGTTGGCACCGGGAACGGGCGGAGTCGCCACAAAGAGCACCACGTCAAGTATTACGGCCATGACAAACCACAGGGTAGTTGTCTGAACTCCGCATACGTGCGCATCGAACACCGTGAAGACAAGCGTACCCATGATGCTTGCCGGCATGAACAGCACGAGGCCTTGTGGCAATGTCGCATCGACGAATCCCTGGTCCATTCCAAGCTCATACACGCATGAGTGCTCGGCCTCGCTGTACGAGGCGTCAAGCGTACCGCTCCGCACCGTCGTCAAAAAGGGCGGCAAGACCTTGCGCACGAACAACGACACATCCACTCCACGACGGCGGCAGAACACGAGCAAGTCCACCAGCAGAAACGTCATCGATATGATCACGCTTAGGACGAGTGGCCTCCAAATCTGCAGGAGGATGACGTATTTGCCCTCCCAAATCTCCATCGCAAGCATTACGGCGCTGAGGAAGGGCACGAGCACACTTGCCCATTTGGTGACAAGAGAGCTGACAAGGTTGACCTGGCGAACGATCCTTGCGAGGTTGCCCACCCGTTCGCCAAGGGCGTTCATCGCGGCGCCTATCGTAAAAGCCATGAGCATCAGCTGCGCAGTGTTTGACGTGATGAAGGGCTCCAATATGTGCTCGGGAAGGATACTTGAGAAGTTGGAGAGCAAGTGGCTCAACCTACCCATGCCAAAGAAGTCACTCTCCGCGATGGTGACGAAGCGCAGGGATGCGATGATGACCGCCACGAAACCCAACGCAAAATTCAGAGCGAAATAACGCGCAACCATGCGCCGGTGGTCGCCACCATGTAACTCTATCTCCCGCATGTTGAGCACGGTCGTGAGCACCGTCACAAAGATCACCGGCGCCGCGATGGCATTGAGCAATCGTGCCCACAGGTCAAGGAGGGGCGAGAGCACCGAATTGACCACGCCGTCCGTCGTCGAATGTGGGATGAGCACGATGCCCAAGAGGCCCGCAAGCACTCCGACCCCGATGCCGACGAGCAGTGCAAGTGCCGGGTTTATCGCCACGCGAGGCAGCGTGATGCGCAGGTGGTTGCGGCCGCCCACGTAGGCGTAGCTCGGCCTCAACCCCAGAGACGAGAACATCGACGACATCCAGTCGTCATTGTTCGTGAAGCCGAGCGGGTTATAGGGCTCGCCTTCGACCTCCACCCGCACAAAAGAGCTGCTCAATGAAGATCCAACTATCACCGTAGCGACGGTATCCTCATCGAAGTGCTCAATCAGGCTGAGCAGCGCCTCCTCGAGTGTTAGGCGTATGCGCACGACGCTCCTGCGATCGATACCAAGCCCATTAAGGGCGATTGCAATCTCCACCGAGCACGCATCGATTCCCTCGGGTGTGAGACGCAGGTCGTATCTGTCTTCCCTGAGCGCCATGCGCTTGCCCTTCTACTCGTCGAGCAGACTCTCGTCGAAGTCCTCCTCGCCCACGTCGACGCTCTCGCTCTGGTCGTCACCGATGTTTCCCAGATCGAGCATGGCCTGGGCCTCACCGGGTCCGGCAATGCGCTTGGGAGCCTTCTTTTTGCGTGCAACCATGCGGGCCATGGCGCTCACGCGATCACCGTCTGCCAGGTTCATGATTCTGACGCCCTGCGTCGCACGCCCGAGCTTGGAGATGTCTTCGGCCTTGACGCGTATCATCACGCCCGCCTCGCTCACGATCATGAGCTCGTGCTGGGGACCGACCACGCGGCACGCAACGAGCTTGCCCTTGCGCTCGGTCATCGCGATGGTGAAGACTCCCTGTCCGCCACGACGGTGCTCGGGGTAGTCTGAGACGGGTGTGCGCTTGCCGAAGCCGTACTCGGTGATGACGACGAGGTCACCGTTGCCGTTGCTGATCTCCATGCCGAGGACCTTGGCGTCCCCCTTGAGGTTGATGCCACGCACGCCAGAGGTGTCGCGACCCATCGGGCGCGCCTGGCTCTCGTCAAAGAGTATCGCCTTGCCATCGGTGCTGCACAGGATTACCTTAGAGCCTGGCTTGACACGACGCACGCCCACGAGTTCGTCCCCCGCCTTGAGCTTGATTGCGATGAGACCTCCCGCGCGGTTGACGTCGTAGGCGCTCATGGAGGTCTTCTTGACCATGCCCGAAGCCGTGGCAAACATCAGGTACTCGTCCTCGGGGAAATCGCGGGCCGTGAGCACTGCCAGCGGATGCTCGCCCTCAGCAAGGCTCAGGACGTTCACGAGCGCCGATCCGCGTGCCTGGCGGCTACCCAAGGGCAGCTCGTGGACCTTGAGACGATAGACTTTGCCCTTGTTTGTAAAGAAGAGCATGTAGTCGTGGGTGCTCGCTACAAAGACATCCTCGACGTAGTCGTTGTCTTTGAGCGAGAGGCCACGCATGCCCTTGCCGCCTCGCCGCTGCGCGCGGTAGGTGGCTACCGGTAGACGCTTGACGTAGCCGGCATGCGTGAAGGTGACGACCATGT
>ONMP01000297.1 GCA_900318935.1 uncultured Actinomycetes bacterium | reverse complement strand
TTTGATTGCGCGAGGGTAGAGAGATGACGAGGAAAGTAGTCGCCTGCGTGCTCGCCCTGGCTCTGGGGCTTTGCGCGTGGGTACCCTCCGTGGCAATAGCAGAAGCCAACGTAGAGCATGATACTCAGACCGAGGTGCTAGACATGGTCGTGCAAGGCGAATCGGACGCGACTTCCGGAACGCAGAACACGAGCACTACCAAGACCACGTCTGCCTCACCGGCGAGGGTGAGCAGCACATCGAGCAGCGGGACGAAGACTCCGCAGACGGGCGACGGTACATCGGCATTCGTGCCGGTCGCCCTCGCAGGGGCGGCACTCGCCGCCATCTGCGTTGGCAAGGTCGTGCGCGAGTAGCATTTGGTTGATAGGTGAATCGGGGGACAGTCCCCCGATTCCCTTGATATGGAAGCTTCGGAGGGCAGGGAGCGAACATGGAGACGAGGGACGGGTCAGGGAAGCGCGCAATCGTCATCGTCGTCGTTGTGGTCGTTGCGCTAGCGGCCTTCATTGTGTGGTATGTCCTGTCCACATCTAAGCCCAGTACGGACGAGCCGGAGCCAGTGACGACGGAGAGCACCTACCAAGGCCCCATGACCTTCGAGCTACCAGAAATATAAATCATGCCGTTGGGGATATCCCCAACGGCGTTTTCTATTACGCGTCTTCACCCTACACGAAATAGGTCAGGCAAAGGAGAGCGTATGTCGGCATGAGTGCCGAGAACTCGAGGTTGATGAGGTCGGCTGGCATACGACGCAGCCACTTGTCGCATGCCGGATAGGCGAGCCAGGCAACAAGCGTGGCGGCTGCTGTGTAGACCAGCGAGTTCTGCAGACAGATCTGCCCCTGGAAGTTGAAGGGCATGTCACGGTAGTCCCAGAGCTCGTAGTTGCGGTTTGCCACCATGCCGGTGAGGTAGTCGATGGACGTGCAGACGACCTGGTTGGCGAGGAAGCTCACCGCTAGTGCGGGGGCTATGCGACCTCCGAAGCGCTTCAGAAGCACCTCGTGCAGGGGAGAGAGTACCCCCGCGATGAGGAGCCCCGCAATGCCCTCGGCGGGGAAGGGATGCAGCCACCAGTCCCATAGCATGGTGTTCGAGCGATCGTAGTCGCCACCTACGACGCCGAGGCGAATGAGCTGGCAGAAAGCCATTTCGAGCCAGTGACCCACCAGCGTATAGACGGCAAAGAGGGATGTGGCGTTGCGCACGCGCTCGCCGATGGTGAAGGGCAGGCTCGGATTTCGTGGCATCAGGTTCATCGGCTGGTCAAGCGCATTTTGGGCGGCGGGGGAGTATGCAACCGTCAGCGTTCCGATGACACTGGGAAGGACGTCGGCAATCGAGTTGATAACCTTATCACGCCGAGTTTGTTCTTCTTGCTGAGATGCTTCATCTGAGGAGCTCTGTTCCACCTGAGGGCTTTGTTTCGGCTGAAAGACGTCTGACGCCACAGTAAGCCCCGCAGTGACCGCGGCCGTGGCGACCGAGATGGGCAGCGCCAGTCGCTTGTGCGCATATAGGAGCCAAAGCGTCGCTCCGGACCCTGCGACTTGCACGAGGTCGCGTGCCATTCGCAAGTCATAGCGGTAATCTTCGGCACGACGGCGTGCCGCCTCCTGCAGACGGTCAATGATAGCCTGTCCATGGGCAACCGCCGCATCAAACACTCCTTCAAATACTGCCATGTGTCACCCCTTCGAAATCACAGGTTTAGGATCGAGAAGCGATCCTCGGGCTTCGGATCCAATGCTTCCTCGCTTGCCAGGCGCCCGTCGATGAAGGTCCGCGGGTTCTCCATCTCCTCCTGCACGAGGCGGCGGAACTCCCGCACTTGTTCGCTCGTGCCCTGTGCCTCGCAGAGAACCGATCCGTCCTCCATGTTGCGCACCCAACCCGTCACACCCGCCTCGCGAGCGCAATACTCCACTGTGAAGCGAAAACCAACCGCCTGCACCCTGCCCGTGTACGTGAGCCTACGGCGGATGGCCCCGGTGGGTATGCTGGGTTGTGGTTTGGGCTTACGCCGCCAAGGCCAATTCATGGATGCTCCTCTCCACGTGTACGACAGTAGCGTAACATGAAATGAGGCTGCGCATTCGAATAACTGCGTGGGCTTGACTTGTGAGAATGTGGTTGGCAACCGCAACGAAACAATAACGCCTTAGAATCGCACGATGTGTGCGCCCGGTGCGCATGACGTGGGGAGCACAGGCTCCAAGATGCACTATCCAGAAAGGCAAGCGATGAAGAAACCTCAGGACATCCTCACGATGCCGCATGAGGAGCTGGAGGCCATCCAGCTCGAAGGCATCAAGAAGACCGTCATACAGTGTTATGAGAACGTGCCGTTCTATCATGACATCTTTGATGAGGCGGGCTTCGATCCCTACGCTGTGGAAACGCTTGACGACATTGCCAAAGCCCCCTTTACCACCAAGCAGGATCTGCGCGACAATTACCCGTATCAGATGTTCGCAGTTCCGATGGATGACGTTCGCGAGATTCACATGTCGAGTGGCACCACTGGCATCGCCACGGTGGGAGGCTACACCGAGCATGACCTCGACATCTGGGGTGACTGCTTCGCCCGCGGCATCTGGTATGCCGACGGTGGCCCACAAGACGTCGCGCACATCTGCTACGGCTACGGCCTCTTCACCGGTGGTCTGGGCGCGCATCACGGCAGTGTGAAGGCCGGCTGCACCACCATCCCGATGAGCGCTGGCAACACCGAGCGACAGATTCGCGTCCTGCGCGAGATGGGCTCGACCATCCTCATGTGTACGCCGAGCTACGCGATGCACATCGCCGACACGGCCATCGCTATGGGTCTCGACCCTCGCAAGGACTTCAAGCTGCGTGCGGGCATCCACGGCGCCGAGGCATTCAGTGACAACTTCCGTGCTGACCTCGAAAAGAAGCTCGGCTACAAGGTCCT
>ONMP01000136.1 GCA_900318935.1 uncultured Actinomycetes bacterium | reverse complement strand
GAAAGCCAGACGCGCAGGGGCACCCTAAGCTGGGTCGTGCCCCTCTTCCTGGGACTGGCGCTCCTTGTGGTTGCACTTGCCATGCTGCTGGGTCACTCGCGCTCCGCCTCGTCCGCTCAGCCACAGGAGTCGTCCCAGGCGATTCAGCAGGAGCCGCCCAGCTCGCCGATCGTAACGCCCGAGTTCTAATCCTTGGTGACACGGGGACGGGGGTACTGTCACGCTGGAAGGTGACCTCCCCCGTCCCCCTGACACGCTAGTGGGCGATCGCGCCTAAACCCAGTCGACCACGTCGATCCAGCCCATCAAGAAGTCGCGCTCGTGTACGCGTCCGCGCTCAAGCTCGGCTGCGGCTACAATGGACATCCAGCTTTGCACGTATGCCATGGTGCAACCCTGGCGCTCGCAGTAGCGGCGCAAGTACTTCTCGGCAAAATCCTTCTCGCCGTTGAGCACGAGGTGCAGGTAGGTGATGGCGCAGTCGGCCGCTCCATTGCCCTGCGTGGCATGAGCCCAGTCCACGATTACGGGCGTACTGCCGTCCTCGGGGATGTTGATGTTTGAGGGCACAAAGTCGCCGTGGCAAACCTTGGTGTGGTTGGGCATTCCGTCGAGCGTTTGCAGCAGCTCGTAACGCTGAGATTCGCTAATGGTGTCGCCCAGGCCATTGATCATGCGTACGAGCTTGTCCTTTTGACGGTTGAGCTGACGGTTTTTGTGCGCGTGTACGTCCAGCTCGAGGGAGATGAGCTTCTCCAGAATTTCGTCCTCTTGCTCGGGGTTTTGCTTCAGTATTTGGCGCAGCGTAAGACCCTCGACCTTTTTTGTGGCATACGACCGCGGAGGATACGACAGCATCGAGCACGCCACGGCCATTCTGGCAAGCAATACGATCGGCACATTTGTGCCAAATCCTCAAAATGCCGAAGTGTACGATGAGCTCTATGCTCGGTACGGCATGTTGCACGACTACTTCGGACAAAGCCACATCGAACTCATCTCGAACGCTCTAAGGATTTGGGACACATACTTAGGGTACCTCGGCCGTCTGATGCCATATTCGTCGGCAGTTTCTTAACGAGGACCGCACGCCATTGTAGTTGACAAGAACATGCGAAGGATGATATCCTACGCTGTACAGTACAGCATTAGGAGTATAGCATGTCAGTTACAGTACAGCTCAATGTGCGCATGGATCAGGCGCTGCGCGACGCAGGCAATGCGGCGCTTGACAGCAAGAGTCTCTCACCGTCGACGTTTGTTCGCGCTGCATGGGAGAAGTTGGCACAGAGAGGCGAACAACTCGAAGCATTGTTGGATGCAGTCTTTGACAAAACCGAGCAGCACATCGGCCAGAGTCCCGTCGTCCACGGACAAACGTTGTTCACGACGTTTGTGCACGATGCTGGCCTAGAGGACCGCACACTCAGCGCAACAGTCGAAGAACGACCATTCGAGGAAATGATGGAGGATTCTCTCATCGAGCGTTGGCAGGAAAGAGGTCTCACCCGTGGATGAGTCCGTACGAATTCTTGTCGACTCGTGCGTGTGGGTCGATAACTACTTGGGTAACCATCCCAAACACGACGAGTCGTTTGATTTCTTGAATAGGGCATATACGACCGGAGCCACATTGTTGTATGGTGCATCAAAGCTCGAGACCGTTTTCTATGTGCTTGTCGCCGAAGCCAAACGGATGGTGCGCGCAGAGAAGGGCGTTGTGAGCGAGGCAGACGCCGCGTCCGCACGTGCCTTTGCGTGGGGTTGCCTAGAGAACATCCGCAGCTTTGCAACCGCCGTAGGCGTGGATGAGGCGGATCTGTGGCTTGCGTCCAAATACCGCTCCGTGGGTCCAGACTTTGAGGACAACGTACTTCTGGCCGCTGCACAACGTGCGAACGCAGACTATCTCGTTACCTGGGATGCTGCCCTTCTACGCACGCCAACCGTACGCACGGCAACCCCCACAGAGATGCTCGCCTTAATCGAACTCTAATTCATTGAGACATGTGTCCTCGAGTAGTCTTACACAGCGGAATCCCTTCGACTTCTCCGACTGCGCGGCGACTGCCGGTGGGCAGATTGTTGTCGCTCCGAACGGCCGGGTGGGCATCTGTCACGGATGCCTGTTCGACAAGGAGTACTTCGTCGCTACAATCGATGTCGGCGAATTCATCGCCGCTAAGGATCCGAGCTTCATTGAGTGGTCTCAGCTTACCCCGCTGAACCACGAGGAGTGCCATGATTGTCCCGCGCTTGGGATCTGCGGGGGAGGATGCCCAATCAACGCGCGAAACCTCAGGCCGGGAAACACGATTCACTCCATCGACGAGAGGTTCTGCACGCACGCCAAGAAGACGCTGGAATTCTTCATTTCGGATCTCTACCGAATACTTCTAAAGAACCAGGTCGCGCAATGACGCCGACTATCGACATATGGGGGATAGAGACCAACAATCTGAAGGGCATCGACGTTTCGCTGGTCAAGCATGCCGTCAATCTCGTCGTAGGACCGTCGGGCAGCGGCAAGTCGTCGCTGGCGTATGAGACCGTGGCGCTGGACGAACCACTGGCAGGTCTTTCGGCAGGGGAACGCGATTCCGTATTCGAGAACATCGTTTCCCTCTCGTCCAGGCACACGATTGTTGTCGTGGACCACAGCTCAAGGTTCGTCGAATTTGCCCAGAACATCATCGCATTGGGCGATGGTGGCGGAAAGAACGGGGGTAGGGTCATTGATGCCGACGTGTTCTTCGAGCGTCAAAAGAGGGAGCACGATTTTCCAGTGGTGAACGCAAAGCGTTTCATTCACCTGCAATCAGAGAATCGCGTGTACGATTTCAGGGGCATCGACGTCACCGTCGGAGATGGGGTTCTCAACCTCGTCTCGGGATCATCGGGCGTTGGAAAGTCAACCTTGCTACGCGAGTATTTCCCGCAGCACTTTGAACATTACCTTTACGTAAGCCAGAAGCCGCTCGTGGGCAAGAAATACTCGCACGTTGTAACCCTGCTAAACGTGTTCGTCCGCGTGACCGAACTCTATGCAACCAAGTTCAAAAAAGACAAGAGATTCTTCACCAACCAACTTGGCTGCGACGGAGCGTGCCCAGTCTGTTTGGGTGCCGGCTTTCTCGAGTACGGAAACGACGGTTGATGTTAATCGTCTTCACGTTGTCATTGTTGATTAGGATTCTGGTGCCGCAGTGGGTGCAGAAACACGAGTCCTTGTCAACGGGAGCTTCAATGGTCGCGTGACATTGGGGGGCATATCATCGGTACGAGCGTTATTGCCATGTTGTCGCACTCCTCGCATTGCAGCCTGTCGTAGAAGGCAAGTGTACACCAGCGCTCTTCGTGCTGCCCTCTGTAGCCCGTACGGCAGATGTGTTGGTCTGGCCTCCCACTGCCTCGCGGGACCGTGACGGATATGTATAAAGAGTCCTTGGGTGGATTAGGCCCACATTGACACACATGACGTCTCGGATGGAGGACCATGGCAAAGAGGGCGCGTGGCAAAACCACAAAGGAATCGATTGAGACGTCGCTCACGGACGAGTCCTGGGAACTTCATCAAAAACAAGTGCCCGTACACATCGGAGCTCCTAGACGAGTGCCACCGAAACTATCTGTAGGCAAGCGGGGTCTTCGCACTGACCCCCTAGCCGTTCAGCAGAGACGCCCTCATCACGACGGTACGCTCCGCACCGGGCGGTCATCGCGTGTACGACCGACAAGTGTGTGAGTCGAAGTTAGTACCCGAGGACCATAACGCCCTTTAGTGGCAGCTGAAGCCTGTTGCTAGCGTACAACGTCCTCAGAAATGTGCATACCCTGCCGTAGTCCTGACTGTTCACTCCGCCACCGGAGTATTGCTTCCTGACGGCGATGCAGAGGTATTCAGAGTCCTCCATCATGCACGCTTCGAATAAGTCTTTGAGGAACTGGTTGTTGGCAACGGCTCTTCCGGCCTCTACCTCGAGGACGATATGGGCTCCGGGATGATATGCGTCTGCGTAGAACTCCTTCTCGAAAGCTCCCTGCTCGCCGAAGAGGACAGGCATGCGAATCAGGTCTTCCTCCCGTTTGCTCTTTTCTACGAAGTAACCATTCGCCTCGAGGTCATCCGCTACGACAGCGAGCACGTCGTTGCTTTTCAGGCCATGCACTGCGGAGGAAATCTCTTCCATATGTCTGTCGTGCCATTTATCCTGCCAAGGTCGTTACTAGTCATCGCACAGTCCACATAAGCATCACCTGGCTCTCGATGATTCCCAAATAGTTAAGTCAGCCCATTAGGGAGTCGTCGTCTCTCCAGTCAGGCAGGGGCTCGGGGGCAAGGCTTCCGTACGCTTTTTCGAGAGCCTGCCTCTTCGATTCCGCATCGATTCGCGCATGGATCTCCGTCGTTGTCACGCTTGCGTGTCCGAGGAAATAGGAGCTTTCTGTTTTTTAGGCCACCCATCGTTGACGACCACCGAAATCTACTTGAAGGCGAACCCCGAGGCCAAGCGCAAGTACATCGAGCAGGCGAGCGCGAAGGTGCTGGGCGGCAAAGAGGATTACACCGAGGAGCAGAAACCCGTCGCGCTATCGCCGACGGCATCCGCATCGCCCTCAAAGCCCTCCACAAGCGTGCGCTCTCTACGCGAGCAGCTCGCCACACTGTCGAAGGTGTTCGTAGCGTAAAAGAGGGGCCGTTGTATTCTCGGCTGCACGATTTGTACCAGCCAGCGAATGCAACGGCCCCAAGCTCAGCGTTTCCGCAGGTAAATAGGCCTAGCTCAAGTCCTCACCGTTCGATGCGATGACCTTCTGGTACCAGTAATACGAATCCTTGGGCTCGCGGTGCAGGTCGCCGTTGCCGTCGTTGTCCTTGTCAACGTAGATGTAGCCGTAGCGCTTCTTCATCTCGCCGGTGCCGGCGCTCACGATGTCGATGCAGCCCCACGTGGTGTATGCGATCAGGTTGACGCCGTCGTTCAGCGCCTCGTCCATGGCCTCGATGTGCGAACGGAAGTACGCGATGCGATAGTCGTCGTGGAACTTGCCGTCCCCGGCACGCTCGTCGATGGCGCCGAAACCGTTCTCCACCACCATGATGGGCAGCTGGTAGCGATCCCAGACCTCGTTGAGGCTCCACCGCAGGCCGTCCGGGTCGATGGCCCAGCCCCAGTCGCTCTTCTTGAGGTATGGGTTGGGTACGCCCATCATCATGTTGCCCTGCTCTTTGACGACGTCGGGGTCGACGCTCACGCAGTTGGTCATGTAGTAGCTGTACGTGTACATGTCTACGGTGCCCTCGGCCAGTATCGCGTCGTCGCCGTCGAGCATGGGCACGTCGATGTCGTTGTCCGCAAAGAACCGAAGGGCGTAGCCGGGATAGGCGCCGCGGCACTGCACGTCCGAGCACAGCCAGGTGCCGATCTGCAGCTTCTTCTGGCAGGCGAGGACGTCGGCCGGGTTGCAGGTGTATGGGTAGAGGCTGGGGCCGCCGCCGATCATGCAGCCGACCATGTTGCTCGGGTCGATCTCGTGCGCGAGCCGAACCGCCTTCGCGCTTGCGATGAACTGGTGGTGCAGGGCGGTGTAAATCTCCGTGAGCTCCTCGTTCGTGTGCTCGGAGGGGAACCCCATCGGAGCCACGTCCTCCTTGGGCAGGATGCCACCGGCTACCAGCGCGCCCATGCCGCCGTTCTGAAGGATGTTGATCTCGTTGAAGGTGAGCCAGTAGCGCACGAGGCCCTTGTACTCGGTAAAGATCGTGCGGCACAGGTTGAGATAGAAGTCCACGCAACGACGGTCCACCCAGCCGTTGTACTTCTCGCAAAGCCCCATGGGAATCTCGTAGTGCGAGATGGTGACCAGGGGCTCGATGCCGTTGTCCCTGCAGCACTGGAACATGTCCCTGTAGAACTCGACGCCCGCCCTGTTGGGCTCGGCCTCATCGCCCACCGGGAAGATGCGGCTCCAGTTGATGGAGGTGCGGAAGATCTTCATGCCCATCTTGCCGAAGAGCTCGATGTCCTCGCGATAGTGATGGTAGAAGTCGACGCTCTCGTGGCTGGGATAGTACTCGTCGGGATCGATCACGCGCGTATACATGCGTGGGGTGCTTACGGTGCCGCCCTTGAGATGGTCTTCGACGCTCGGCCCCTTGCCGCCTTCCTGCCACGCGCCCTCGCATTGGTTGGCCGCCGTCGCTCCGCCCCACAGGAATCCCTCAGGAAAATGTGCCATGGTATCACCCTTTCACTGGCTGACGTTATAGCCATTTTGACACAAATCTTAAGACCTCAGGGCATATAGAACGAAAACCCGACGGTGTCGTCTTTGAGAGCGACATCGACCGAGTCAGCTCGATCCAGATTGATGGGTTTGGGCATCCGCGTACCCCAGCTGGTGATAGCTGCATCGACGAGGTCCCGGTCGAGGTCGTCGGAATGCGTGGCGCGCAATTGCCCAAGGCTGAAGAGTGGGAACTCGATCTACGAACGCCTTGCGCGCATGACGGGGTCGACCTCCACCACGCTCACGGCGGTGCATGTTGCCGTCGGTGGCGCCGTGCTCCTCGGGGTGCGCCGCACACACGTCGGTGCTGCTCATGCTTGTCCTGTACGATCGGTCAATAAGCATTTGTCGGCTTAGAAGTTGGTCACCATGAAAAGTGGTCACCACGCATGGTGACCACTCAGGGCAGTGGCTAAGATGTAGTCGTGGTTGCCATTGTCACACGATTCGTGATACGTTCGTGCCGGCTGTCAGGTGCCACAGCCCCAAGCACATTACACCCGTTGGCCAGAAGTCCTAGATGTCGGCCCCGTTGGACGCAATGACCCTGGCGTAGTACGCGAACGAGTCCTTGCGGCTGCGCGCGAGGGTGCCCGCGCCTCCGTCCTGCTTGTCCACGTACACGAAGCCGTAGCGCTTTCGCATCTCGCCGGAGGAGTTGGACACGATGTCGACGCAGCCCCACCAGGTGTAGCCCATCACGTCCACGCCGTCTTCTATGGCCATCCGCAGCTGCTCCAGGTGGCTCCGCAGGTAGTCGATGCGGTAGTCGTCGTGGATCGAGCCGTCGTCCTCCACGACGTCCGCGGCGCCCAGGCCGTTCTCCACGATCATGAGCGGCACCTGGTAGCGGTCGTACGCCTCGTTCAGGAACCATCGCAGCCCCTTGGGGTCGACGGCCCATCCCCACGCGCTCTTCTGCAGGTGGGGGTTGTTGACGCCGCCAAAGAGGTTGCCGGTCGCGGGCTCGAGGTCGCGCGCGGAAGCCGCCGCGCTGGAGTAGTAGGAGAAGGATATGAAGTCCACCTTGCCGGCTGCCATGATTGCGGCGTCCTCGTCCGAGACGTCGAGCCACACGCCCTCGCCGCGCCAGAAGGCGGGGGCCCAGGCGGGGTAGGCGCCGCGCACCTGCACGTCGCAGCAGTACCAGTTGGCCCGGCGGTTGGCGGCCTGCGCCTCGAGCACGTCGTCGGGGTCGCAGGAGTAGGGGTAGGTCGCGGCGCTCGCCACCATGCAGCCCACCTTGTTGGCAGGGTCTATCTCGTGTGCGAGGGTGACTGCCTTGGCGCTGGCGACGAACTGGTTGTGCAGGGCCTCGTAGCGGCGCTGGGGGACGTCCCAGGCGACCGGCTCGCCCACGGCCAGCGGCACGTCGTCGCCGTCGGGGAGGATGCCCAGGCTCATCACGTTGCCGAAGGCGCCCTCCACCAGGGCGCAGTTGATCTCGTTGAAGGTGAGCCAGTAGCGTACCAGGCCCCGATACTCGGTGAAGAGCGTCTTGCAGTAGCGCACGAAGAGGTCGACGAGGTCGCGGTTGGCCCAGCCACCGCGCCGGGCGAGCGCGTAGGGCAGCTCGTAGTGGCTGATGGTCACCATGGGCTCGATGCCGCGCTCGCGGCAGAGCTCGAACACGCCGCGGTAGAAGTCGAG
>ONMP01000216.1 GCA_900318935.1 uncultured Actinomycetes bacterium | reverse complement strand
CGCACGCGGCGTCGCTGCATCAGGCTTTCGCCCATTGTGCAAGATTCCCCACTGCTGCCTCCCGTAGGAGTCTGGGCCGTGTCTCAGTCCCAATCTGGCCGGTCGGTCTCTCAACCCGGCTACCCATAATCGCCTTGGTGGGCCGTTACCCCGCCAACGAGCTAACAGGCCGCGGGCCCATCCCCCGCCGTGTCCGCTTTCCCGCGAGCGCCATGCGGTGCTCGCGGAGTATCCGGTATTACCCACGGTTTCCCGAGGCTATCCCGGTGCGGGGGGCAGGTTGCCCACGTGTTACTCAGCCGTTCGCCACTCTATTCACACCCGGAGGTGCTTTAACCGTTCGACTTGCATGTGTTAAGCGCGCCGCCAGCGTTCATCCTGAGCCAGGATCGAACTCTCCGTTCAAAAAGTGTCCCCGGCGCTCTCGCGCCGGCGTCTCTCTGTCCTCGGTCGGTCCGCCTGGCCGGCTTCCGCTGATCCGAACTCACGAAATCTTCTCTAGGAATTTCGGGTCTCCTCGCCGCGCTCGCGCGGCTCGGAGCTCAATTTCGCTTGTCTGTTCGCCGCGCGCCGTCGGTGCGCCGCGCGAGGAACTAATCTACACCCATCCGGCCCCCGCGCGGCCGGGAATCCGGCTCTCCACGGAACCTCCACACGCGGCGCCGGCGCCCGGCGCGAGGCGTGGCATCCAAGGACTGGCGCTAAAAACGTCGGGGCAGCGCTCGAAGCGCTCCTTCACAAGCCCCCCGCGCCAAGGCCTCTGCCACGACCGGATCCGGTGCCTCGGCACACGCTCGCACAAGAGCCTCGGTGCGTGAGGGTCGTAACTGCACCCACGAGTCGTCGGCAAAACGCAGAACTAGCCCGTCAGAATGTGACACCGTCACTGGCACCTTGCCACAAACCTCCGGCGGGTTGAGTCCTGGCAGGACGTTCCGGAACGCCTGCACGGACGCTGCATCGAGCCGCATGTCACGCCGTATGTAGTGCATCGTACCGAGCTCTCGCTCCAAATCGTCCACAAGCTGCACCATAGACTTACCGCGCACACACATCATCTCGACCAGAAGCAGCGCGGCAAGCAGCCCATCGCGCTCTGCAAGGCTATCGGGTATGGCTACGCCACCGAACTCATCCGAACCGAGCAGCACATCGTTCTCGACAAACTCGCCATATATCCGCGTGAACCCCATGGGCACCGCGGTATACGGACAATCAAGTCGTGCTGCCTGCCTGCGCACATATGCGGAGCTCGAAAAAGTTGCCACCACTCTGCCCCATTGCCCGCGGTCAAGTACTAAGTGTTCCATAATCAAGGGGACCATGCGATGTGGGGTAACGAAGCCGCCATTGCCATCCACGAGAGCCAAGCGGTCCGCATCCCCATCGAGGACGAGTCCCGCATCACACCCATACGCGCGGACTGCCTGCTCGCAAGTATCTATCCATGGCTCTGTTGGCGTGGGATGAAGCCCACCGAAGTCGGAGAGCAACTCTCCGTGAATCTCGTGCACGCGACATCCGAGCCTGCGAAGGAGACTCGCCAAGTAACCGCGACCTGATCCGTGCATGGGATCCACGACAAGCCTCGGGGCAACACGCGATATGACATCCGCGTCAACCATCTGCATCAAGTGCTCGAGATAGGGCTTGATCAGATCTGTCTCCCGGAACCTTCCGATTGTATCTATGGCTGCGGATGGCACGATACGCGCGGCAGCATCGTAAAAATCCTCCGACACCGGGCCTCCGTCCGCCCCGCGAGCCGATATGCCCCCGTATTCGCACGATGCACCCGACGCCGTAATCATGACACCGCCAACCGCCATATCATCGCGGGCTACAGCCCATCCCAGCGCAGGAGTCGGGCAGGGCGCGTCCGAAACAAGCACCTGTAGCCCTCTGCCAGCCAATACACGCGCCGCTGTGGCGGCATGCATCGAGCCAGCAAAGCGTGTGTCGTAGCCGACATACACCGTGGCCCCGGGGCGTGCATTCGCCCAGATGTACGCAAACGCGTCAGCGACACGTCCCACGTTCACGTCATCAAATCCATCGTCAAAGCGCTTACGCCAACCCTTGGCGTTGAACCTGATAATCTGCATGGCTAGCCCAACTTGAAATCCTTGCCCAACGCTTCGACAAACGCCGCACGTTGCGTCGGATCAGCAAGCGCCAGACGTGCGTTAGTGGCAGCCCACGCGGCAGGTGTACCCGTATCACAACCCTGATCAGGATTCACGACGAGCGCATACATGTCCTCTTCCTCAAGCAGACGCACCATCGCATCGGTGAGCTGAATCTCGCCCCCTGCGCCAGTACCCTGCGTGGCCAAGAGATCCATGACTCGCGGAGTGAGCAGGTAACGGCCAACGATGAAGAGGTGCGATGGGGCCTCGTCAACCGCGGGCTTCTCGACCATGCCGCTGATCTTCCATACGGCACCCTCTTCCTCGTCCGCCACAGCAGACCCATCCAGCGACCCAACGCACTCGCCAGCAATGATGCCATAGCGATTCACCTGATCTGGCGGTACGGGCGCAACAGCTATAACGGACGCATTGCCGTGCTCGCGCGAGACCTTCTGCATATTGACGCACATCTGGCGGTCAGGAACGAAGTAGTCGCCCAAAAGTACGAAGAAGGGGTCGCCGTCCATCTCGTCCTTGGCGCAGAACACAGCGTGACCCAATCCCTTCGGGTCGTCTTGATAGACGAAAGAGACGGGCAGGGCGCCTGCCTCATGCACGGCATCAGCCAAGTCATCCTTGCCACGATTGCGCAGCATCTCTTCGAAGGCGACATCCTCAGTAAAGTATTGCTCGATCTGCGGCTTTTCGTGCGAATTCACGATGACAACGGCATCGACACCTTCCGGCTCCAAGGCCTCCTCAACGACATATTGGATGACTGGCTTGTTAAGTACGGGGAGAAGCTCTTTGGGAGAACACTTCGTGGCGGGAAGAAAGCGCGTGCCGAGACCGGCGGCTGGAATGATTGATTTCATGATAAGCCCTCTCGTGGTTCGGTGAAGCCATGTGCTTTGATGCATAAGCTTTGTGATGATACCCACGATTGGCGAAACCGAAACATCCACCTCCGCAAAAGGCAAGTAGCGAACGGTATGCGGTTGCAAGCACTAGCTCGTAATGCCTCGGCCTTCATTCTCTAGGTAGTCACACCAACGGTTGATGGTGTCCTCCGAAAGGTAATGCTCCATGAGGCAAGCCTCTTCGTCTGCTACATCCTCGCTCACGCCCAAGTCACCTACAAGGAATTCGCGCAAGGCTCGATGGCTTCTCCAAACCCGCTTCCCGTACTCACGTCCGTCTGGGGTGAGTGTCACGCGACCGTAGCGAGCCTGCTCCACCATGCCCGCCTCTTTGAGCGACGAAAGCGCCTTGCTTACGCTGGCCTTCGAAACGCCGAGCTGCTCCGCCACATCCACCGAACGGACGCTCCCCTCACCATCGTCATCTCTCCCCTCGAGAGCCAGACGATAGATGGCCTCCAAGTAGTCTTCGCCCGCCATGGACAGCTTGTGTCCACGCGGCAAATCGGTACGCGTCATCGTGTCCCCCTCGCTATCCCTCGAGCACTTCGAACGACGCACTCACACGGCTCACGTGCGCACCGAGATCGCGTAACTTCTCGCAGAAGCGCTCGTATCCCCTATCGATATGGTATATGTCGAGAACCGTGGTCACGCCATCGGCCACGAGGCCGGCCATAACGAGCGCAGCGCCTCCGCGCAAATCGGGTGAGCGCACCTCTGCTCCAGACAGCCGCTCGACACCGCGCACGACGGCATGATGCCCTTGGATCGTGATGTCCGACCCCATGCGCTGCAGCTCGCTGGCAAACATAAAACGATTCTCAAACACGTTCTCGGTGACGATGGAGGTTCCCTGCGCGACAGACAGAAGGCACATGGTCTGTGCCTGCATGTCGGTGGGAAAGCCGGGGAACGGAAGGGTCTGGATGTCTACGGGTTTGATACGATCCGTACGACTAATGCGCACCTCTCGTTCGCCCCGCTCGACCTCAATGCCCATCTGCTCGTACTTGCGCAACACGAGACCTAGATGCAAGGGGTCGAATCCACGTACAGTCACAGGGTTTCCTACGATAGCCGCAATTGCGGCAAAGGTTCCCGCCTCGATGCGATCGCCCACGACGCTATGCGTGACCGGATGCAACTCACCCACGCCACGAATCTCGATAACAGGAGTGCCTGCGCCCTCGATGTGCGCGCCCATCTTGTTGAGCATGTTTGCCAAGTCTACGATCTCGGGTTCGCGAGCCGCATTGTCAATAACCGTCGTTCCCTTGGCGTGTACGGATGCCATGATGAGATTCTCGGTTGCTCCAACGCTGGCGAACTCCAAGGTGACACTCGTGCCCACGAGGCCATGAGGCGCACTTGCGTGGATGTCGCCATGGTCAACGTCGAACGTCACGCCGAGGGCTTGAAGTCCCAAGATGTGCATGTCAATCTTTCGAGCACCGATGTTGCATCCGCCCGGCATGGCTACGACAGCCTGACCGAAGCGCGCAATGAGTGGGCCAAGCACAGCCGTTGAGGCGCGCATCTGAGCCACGAGGCTATACGGCGTCTCCCAACTATCCACAGTGCTGGTATCAATGCGCAACGTATGAACGTCTACGACATCCACCTTGGCACCCAGCTCCTTAAGCACCTTTCCCATGATGTGAACATCCGAGATGTTGGGTACATTGTGCAGCGTTGTGACACCCGGCGCAAGAATCGTCGCCGCCATAAGCTTGAGAGCGGAATTCTTTGCCCCCTCAACAGTGACCTCACCGGTGACGGGGTGGCCCCCCTCTATGCGTATGACTTCCATCTGCCCTCCGACCACTCGTTTTCGTAGGGATTAGATTACAACCACCGGCGACAAATGCAAAAGGGGGCAATTCATCCCACTACAAAACCAACAACGAAAGGCACATCATCCAGTCGATTGAAAGCGCTCGCGTTATACGTGCGGCGCTGCGCAGGGATTACACCCTACGCAGCGCCGCACGCGTCACAATCTTGTCAGAAGTACACTCAAGCGTGCTGGAGCAAGAGGTCGCACCACTTGATCTTGTTGTTGTAGTACAAATGGCGGGAGTCATCTTCTGGAAGCCTGTCGCGCATGGATTGTGCGGCATCGCGGGTCTCACGAAATAATGTCGACTTCGCCACCACCATCCGTCGCAAGAAGATGCAGCCGAACCACGCCATCACCAAGCGCCACGATGGTGGGTGCATGGGATGGCCACACGCCCAGCTCGCCAGATTCTGCCACCAAGATGAGGTGGTCAACCTCGCCCTGAAAGAGGAGCCGATCAGGACGCACGAATTGGCATTGAATCGTGCCCATGTGCTACTTCCCCTCGCCGGCCATGGCAGCAGCACGCGCGCGAACGTCATCGATGTTGCCGGCATAGCGGAATGCTTGCTCGGGGATGTCATCGCACTCACCGTCCACGATGGCAGCAAACGAGCGGACGGTATCCTCGACGCGCACATATGAGCCAGGATTGCCCGTGAACTTCTCGGCAACGTGGAAGGACTGGCTGAGGAACTGTTGCACCTTGCGAGCGCGAGCGACCGTAAGTTGCTGCTCCTCGGAGAGTTCGTCCATGCCCAGAATGGCGATGATGTCCTGCAAGTCCGAATACTCTTGCAGAATCTCCTGCGTTTTTTCGGCTACGCGATAGTGCTCCTCACCCACAATCTCGGGGTCAAGCGCTCCTGACGAGCTTGCCAACGGATCTACCGCCGGGTAGATGCCCAACTCGGTGATGGAGCGCGATAGAACCGTCGTAGCGTCGAGATGCGTAAAGGTCGTGGCAGGTGCCGGGTCAGTCAGGTCGTCTGCCGGTACGTAGACCGCCTGTACCGAGGTGATGGAACCCTCACGCGTGGAGGTGATGCGCTCCTGCAACTCACCCATCTCGGTTGCAAGCGTGGGCTGATAACCAACTGCGGATGGCATGCGACCGAGGAGGGCCGAGACCTCAGATCCCGCCTGGGAGAAACGGAAGATGTTGTCAATAAAGAGCAGTACGTCCTGGCCCTGGTCTCGGAAGTACTCTGCCGTCGTGAGACCCGCCAAGCCAACACGCAGACGCGCTCCTGGCGGCTCATTCATCTGGCCATAGACGAGGCAGGTCTTGTCGATAACACCTGACTCCGTCATCTCGAGGTAGAGGTCAGTGCCCTCACGAGTACGCTCGCCAACGCCCGTAAAGACGGACGTGCCACCGTGCTCCTGCGCGAGGTTGTTGATGAGTTCCTGGATGAGGACCGTCTTGCCAACGCCCGCGCCTCCAAAAAGGCCCGTCTTGCCTCCACGCACGTAGGGCTCGAGCAAGTCGATGGCCTTGATTCCGGTTTCGAAGATCTCGGTGTTTGTGGTCAGCTCACGAAATGCCGGAGCTGGATGGTGAATCATTAGATCCTGATTATAAGCGGTTTATTACGGGATTAGGACTTACAAAAACCAAGCTCATTCCGCATTATCAAGATATAAAAGACAGATTCTTAGATGGTAAAAGACTTTTTGAAGATATTACATATCCGGATAGCATGGGTCATACTTTTATTGCAATCCCTGACGGAAGTTATCTATATTCTGAAGATGGTAAGGAAGAATTAATGGGAGAGCATTTTGTCATTAGCGATGGTGGTATTGTATGACATGCGCAAATTCAAGTTTGTCGGGATGATGTAATGGTAAACTATATCAGCAGGATTATAAACGGGAAAATAATAAAAATGAAGAAAACAACATGCTATACATATTTCTCTATCACAGGGGAGTTTGATCCGGATGAGATCACATCAATACTTGGCATTCAACCGGTAAAAACATTTCGCTCCGGCGAACCCAGATATTATCTGAAAGACGGCCT
>ONMP01000085.1 GCA_900318935.1 uncultured Actinomycetes bacterium | reverse complement strand
CCCCCTGTCCCCTGTCCCCTCGAGTTGGGAGTATAAGGAGTCCGTGGTTTCACACCATCTCTATCATTGATGCGCGTCCCTCGTGTAAGATGTGCCTACCTATAAGCTACGGAGGTAACACATGATTTCTCGCAAGAAAGCCATCGTCACGGCATCTCTCGCCTTTGCCCTCGGGATTGGCGGAATTCCTGCTGCCGTCTATGCCGAGGAGCCAGCTATCGCTGCTCCAACCACGCTTGACGAGGCGTGGCAGACCTATGGGGAGCTCTCCATGCAGGTCGCAGAGGTCGGGGAGTCACTCAACGACACGTATTTTCGCCTGGAGCAGAACGAGGCTAGCAAGGCTGATCTACTGGTGCAGATTGAAGCATCCACCGCACGGCTTGAGGCCGCGCGGGTAGCACTCGCCGATCGCGTCTCCGCCAATTACAAGGCTGGTTCCGGATCGCTTCTGGACATCATTCTCTCGACGGACTCCTTCGAGAGTCTCGTCTCCGCCCTTCACTACGTTGACAAGCTCACGGACGCGGATGTCGCGGCGGTTGAGGAGGTCAAGCAGGCGAGCGAGCAGCTCGAAAGCGAGCGTGCGTCGCTTGAGGCCACGCAGAAGGAGCTCGAGGACCTTGCCGGTCAGAAGGAGCAGCAGCTCAAGGATCTCAAGGCTTCTCTCGACAAGCAAAAGGGCTACATAGAGAGTTTGAGCGCACCGCTGAAAGCCGCGTTTGACGAGAGACAGATCACAGAGATTGTCGAGCAGCAGGCGAAGGCCGTTGAGGCATTGGCGGCACAGGAAGCGCTTCTCGCTGAGGCAGCACAGCAGGCCGGCGCGCAGACGCCGTCTGGCAACGCACAGGGTACGGCTACGGCTCCCGCGGTTGATGGTGCGGGCGTTGCTAGTGCCGTTACCACAATAGCGCAGGAGACAGCGCAAGCGGCCACGTCTCAGGGTTCGCAATCCAGTCCAGCGGCTTCCTCTTCTACCAGCGCGCCCTCCGTTTCTGAATCGACCTCGTCTTCTTCTGGTGGATCGAGCTCGAGCTATTCGGGCACGTCTGGTTTGAGCTCGGATGCGCGCGCCGCGATTCTCGAGGCAGCGTATTCACAGATTGGTGTCTCGTATGTCTATGGCGCCAGCTCTCCTGGCCAGGCGTTCGACTGCTCCGGTCTTACGAGCTGGGCATACGCTCAGGCGGGCATCGACATCCCGCACTCCTCGGTCGGCCAGTCTCAGATGGCCACAAACGTCTCGTCCGCCGACGAGCTTCAGCCTGGTGACTTGGTGTTCTACATCGGCAACGTCGGTGCCAGCCAGTCTGGCAGCCATGTGGCCATTTACGCCGGCAATGGCGAGGTCATCCATGCCAATGGCTCGCAAGTCGTCGTGAGCGAGATGAATGACAGCTGGACTTCTGCGGGTAGCATCGGTCTGGACTATTAACAACCTAGTTGATAGTAGTTAGTTAGGGTCTGGCCCTCTGGAGGATTTCTCTCCGGAGGGCTTTTTGGTATGCTGCTCGGCGACTGTCCCTATTTGACACATATGTGCGAAAGGGATGCCCTTCGAGCAGTACATCGCGAGCGCTTTTTCCCAATACGCGCGAAAAACAGCTGTCGTGGGTAGCAATGGGACAAGACACATGCTATAGTAGTGTGCTGTCGTGCATACGCACGGCA
Source organism: uncultured Actinomycetes bacterium (assembly GCA_900318935.1). GTDB lineage: Bacteria > Actinomycetota > Coriobacteriia > Coriobacteriales > Atopobiaceae > RUG440. The sequence goes on along the minus strand of ONMP01000085.1, from coordinate 16,851 downwards.
TACGACGCACGCACGACGACTCCTCGTCCGTGGTGCTCGGGTTGCAGCCACGGCCCGGGTGGTTCGAGGGGAATGACCTCGTGCGGAGGATAAACCACAGGAGGTAAACATGGCTGTAAAGATCAACATCCAGACGCTGCTCGACGCAGGGTGTCACTACGGACACCAGACCCGTCGCTGGAACCCAAAGATGCGTCCGTACATCTTTGGCGAGCGCAACGGCATCTACATCCTCGACCTCAAGCAGACCATCATTAACGCCGACCGTGCCTACACCGTGCTGCGTGAGACGGCTGCCAATGGTGGTACCGTCCTCTTCGTCGGGACGAAGAAGCAGGCGCAGGAGGCCATCTCCACCCAGGCTCAGCGCGCCGATATGCCCTACATCAACCAGCGTTGGCTCGGTGGCATGCTTACCAACTTCGTCACCATGCGCTCTCGTATCGACCGCATGGAGGAGCTCGAGACGATGGTCGAGGACGGTCGTATGGCCGAGCGCGGCAAGAAGGAGCAGGCCGTGCTGACCAAGGAGCTCGAGAAGCTTCAGCGCAACCTCGGTGGCGTGCGCAACATGAAGTCCCTTCCCCAGGCAATCTTTGTAGTGGATACCAAGCGTGAGGAGATTGCCGTCAAGGAAGCCAACCGCCTGCACATTCCTGTCATCGGTCTGCTCGACACGAACTCCGATCCCGACGTCATCGAGTATGGCATTCCAGCGAACGACGACGCAATCCGCTCCGTCTCGCTCATGTGCGAGCTCGTGGCCGATGCCGTACTCGCGGGTGCGGGCAAGGAGCAGATCAGCGCCGAGGAGATGGTCGCTGGCGAGACGACGCCTGCCGTCGAGGCCGTTGAGGAGCAAGCCGATCAGGCCGAGTAACCCGTAAAGCCAATATTTTAGTGTCAAGGAGGCAACAACATGGCCAAGGTAACTGCTGCTATGGTCAAGCAGCTTCGTGAGATGACCGACTCCCCGATGATGGAGTGCAAGAAGGCCCTCGTAGAGGCCGATGGTGACATCGACAAGGCCGTCGACGTTCTGCGTACGATGGGTCTGGCCAAGGCGGTCAAGCGTGCTGGTCGTGACACCAACGAGGGCACCATCGCCGCGTACGTGAGCGATGACTATAAGTCTGGCGCCCTGCTCGAGCTCACCTGTGAGACCGACTTCGTGGGTTCGAATGCCAAGTTCTGCGACTTCGCGACCGAGCTCGCCAAGGTCGTCACCGAGCTCTCTCCTGCAGATGTGGACGCACTGCTTGCCGCCGAGATGAACGGCAACACCGTTGACGCCGAGCTCAAGGAAATGATCCATGTCATCGGCGAGAACATGAAGATTCAGCGTTTCGAGCGCGTAGAGATCTCCAAGGGTGCTCTTGTGAGCTACATCCATCACAACGGCAAGCTCGGTGCCATGGTCGAGTTCTCGTTCGAGAATCCTGAGACCGCTGAGAACGATGAGTTCAAGACGTTCGCTCATGATGTTGCCATGCAGGTCGTCGCGGCAGACCCTGCAGGAGCTACGCGCGAGTCCGTGCCCGAGAGCATCGTCGAGCACGAGAAGGAGATCTATCGTGCGCAGGCTGCCGAGTCTGGTCGTCCCGAGAAGTTCTGGGATGGCATCGTCATGGGTCGTCTGAAGAAGTTCTTCAAGGAGCGCGCTCTTACCGAGCAGGATTTCGTCAAGAATCCTGATATCACGGTTGGCGACTTGGCCAAGCAGGTCTCCGCGAAGGTCGGCGACGAGATTAGCATCGTGTCCTTCGTACGCTTCCAGTTCGGCGCATAGATAATCGCCTGATAGGGATTCACAGCCCCATCCGATTCCGTAGAGAGAATCGGATGGGGCTTCTTTGTGCGATGCGATAACATGTACACTCATCGTGTGCGCTTGCTGTGGGGTACGCATTGCCTATCATTCTGCTAGACTGTGATGGGTCACGATGGATGGAGGAACACAGTGGAAAATACGTACAAGCGCGTCCTGCTCAAGCTCTCGGGTGAGGCGCTCATGGGTTCGGGAGAGTATGGGATAGACCCAGCTGTATTGCAGCGTACGGCCAATAGTGTCAAGGCAGGCCATGATGCTGGCGTGCAGATTGCCATCGTAGTTGGTGGCGGCAACATCTTCCGTGGGGTTGCTGGAGCGGCGGCGGGCATGGATCGCGCGCAGGGTGACAACATGGGCATGCTTGCGACTGTCATCAACTGCCTCGCGTTGCAGGATTGCTTTGAACGCAATGGCATGGATTGCCGCGTGATGAGCGCCATCGAGATGCGTCAGGTAGCCGAGCCGTTCATTCGCAGGCGTGCGATTCGGCACCTGGAGAAGGGACGCATAGTCATCTTTGCAGCAGGTACGGGCAACCCGTACTTCACGACCGATACGGCTGCTGCTCTGCGCGCTTGCGAGATTGACGCGGAAGTGTTGATGAAGGCCACCAAGGTCGATGGCATCTACGACGCAGATCCGGAAAAACATCCAGAGGCACAGAAGTTTGATACCATCACCTATGCAGAGGTGTTGTCGCGTGGACTCCAAGTTATGGATGCTACGGCAACCGCGCTCTGCAAAGACAACCACATGCCCATTGTGGTGTTCAATATGGAAGACACGGAAGCATTCGCAATGGCACTCCGTGGGGAGCACGTCGGTACCACTGTCATCGAAGGGAACGGTGAGTAACATGAGCAAGCATACGGATTCGGCTGAGGAGCGCATGGACAAGAGCGTTGACTCTCTGAAGTACAACTTCGGGAAGGTGCGAACGGGTCGCGCCAACCCTCGTATTCTTGATTCCATCAAGGTGGACTACTATGGCGTTCCGACGCCCATCACGCAGCTTGCCGGCGTCAAGGTCCCCGAGGCCTCGATGCTCGTGATCGAGCCGTGGGACAAGTCCTCTCTGCGCAATATCGAGAAGGCTATCCGTCAGTCTGATTTGGGCATTACGCCTTCCAATGACGGCCATACGATTCGCCTTCCGTTCCCTCAGCCGACCGAGGAGCGCCGTCGCGAGCTCGTTCGTGACTGCAAGCAGCTTGCCGAGGAAGCACGCATTTCTATCAGAAATGCCCGCAAGGATGCCAATCGCGCAATTGACCGTGACGAGGAACTATCGGAGGACATGCAGTCAGCCGAAAAGAAACGCATCCAGAAGCTTACCGACGAGTACGTGGGCATGGTAGACGACCTGCTCAAGCAAAAGACCGCCGAGGTCATGGAGATTTAGGTGGAGTTCGACGAAACTAAACTGCGGGAGTTCTATTCTGAGGCACCCGCTGACATCAGTCTTGCGGACATCGACCTCGGAAGGATACCACGACACGTATCGTTGATTATGGACGGAAACGGGCGGTGGGCCGAGGCGCGTGGCCTACCGCGCAGTGAAGGACATGTGGCGGGTGTCGATTCGCTTCGCGAGACGGTTACGACGAGCGTGAGACTCGGTATCGACGTGCTCTCCGCATATGCGTTCTCCACCGAGAACTGGCGTAGGCCGCAGAAGGAGGTAGACCTCCTCATGCACCTCTTCGCGACGACGTTGCTCAATGAACTACCGCTCTTCTATCAGGAGAACGTGCAGTTGAGGTTCTTGGGTGACATAACGTCGCTTCCCAAGGCGACGCGCGAGGTGTTTGAGGAGGGGTTACAAAAGACATCCTCTCATACGGGGATGGTATTTGCGCTTGCCGTCAATTACGGTGCGCGGGCGGAGCTTGCGAGGGCGGCTCGTCTCATCGCTGAGGACGTACGCGCGGGCAGGCTGGATGTAGAGGACGTGGACGAAAGCGTCGTCGAGCGGCGTCTCTACACGGAAGGCCTGCCTGATCCCGAGTTGCTCATACGGACGTCGGGCGAGTTGCGCCTGTCGAACTACCTGCTTTGGCAGCTTGCCTACACTGAGTTCTACGTGACGAGCAAGCATTGGCCTGACTTTGACCGTTGGGACATGTTGAGGGCCATACGTGCATATCAAGCCCGCGACAGACGCTTTGGGGGAGTTGCTGCATCGTGAGCAAGGAAAAAGGGAGCAAGAGCGCTGCCGTTGGTCTCGACAGGGGCATAGAGCGGCTCGAAAACAGGCGTGACTCCAAAGAAGAGCGCCGTGTGGCGGGCGAGCTCAAAGGGCAGCGCGCACGCGGGTGGACCGAGAAGCTATTGACGCGCGTCCTGTCTGGCATCGTGTACGTGGTCGTCATCGTCGCATGCATCGTGTGGGGCACGATTCCCACCGCAGTCCTTCTCGCGGCGATGGCGTGGGTCTGCTGCTCGGAATTCTTCAGGATTTCTCGCATGATGGGCAGGCGCCCGTCGGAGATTCTGGGATTGGCGTTTGCGTGTGTATTTCCGCCGGTGGCTGCCCTGTGGGGGAGCCCAATGTTGGTGTGCGTTACCTGCGTGCTCTTTCTCTGCGTCGCGACGTGGTTCGTTCTCAACCCTCGAGCGAACTTGGCAGATGCCGCAATCAACCTGTTTGGTCCCCTGTATACCTCGTTGACCTTATCATGTCTCGCGATGATACGTGCAAGTGATGCGGGCATGGGTGGGGCAATCGTGACGCTGCTGACAATCGGCTCGGTCTGGGCGGAGGACTCCTTCGCCTATCTCGTGGGATCGGCATTTGGAAGGCACAAGATGGCACCGCGCACATCACCCAACAAGAGCTGGGAGGGGTTCTTTGGGGGGCTGATTGGCACCGTTGCGGTGTGGTGTGTCGGTGCGCTTTGTCTCGACGTGCCTGGGCTGACCCTGCCGCTTGCCTTGGCGGTTGGGTTTGTGGAAGGCATCGTCGCAGTTGTGGGAGACCTCTTTGAGTCGCGCATCAAGCGCGGAGTGGGAGTGAAGGATTCTGGAAACATCCTACCAGGTCATGGTGGAATGCTTGATCGTACGGATTCCATCTTGTTTGGCAGCGTCGTTACCTACTATATATTGCTCTTTGGAGGGATTCTGTGATGCCCGAAGGACGTCTGCGCGTTGCCGTACTCGGATGCACGGGTTCGATTGGGACGCAGGCCCTCGACGTCTGCGCCCAGCATGCCGACAAACTGCGCGTTGTCGCGCTTACGGCACACTCTTCCACCGACGCCCTCGTGAAGGCGGCTCGTGCACATGGCGCTCGTTACGTGGGCATAGCAGATCCCGCACACGCCGCTGACACCGTGCTGCAAGAGTTGCCTGAGGGCTGCGAGCTTTTCGTGGGCACTGAGGCTTGCGCTGAGCTGGGTTGCTTGGACGAGGTGGATTGCGTCGTGCTTGCCGTCGTTGGATTCGCGGGCATCGAGGCGGCGCTCAAGGCGATTGTGGCCGGTAAGACCGTGGCGTACGCAAACAAGGAGTCGTTGGTGTGCGGCGGAGACCTGCTCATGCCGCAAGTGGGTACGGGGCAGCTCGTGCCGGTGGACTCCGAGCACAGCGCAATTTGCGTACGTCACTGCTTCCCAGGCACTTGCCCATCCCACGTGGACCATGGGGGCAAAGATCACCATCGATTGTGCAACCCTCATGAACAAGGGCTTGGAGGTTTTGGAGGCGCATCACCTCTTTGGTGTGGACATAGACGACATCCGGGTACTAGTACACCGCCAGAGCCGGATACACTCCATGGTGGAGTTTGTCGATGGCTCGGTAAAGGCTCAACTTGGCCCGTCTGACATGCGCATTGCGATTCAGTATGGCATGAGCTATCCGCAGCGTTGGGATGCGCCGTGCGAGCCGCTGGACTGGTGCCAAGAGCCCGCGTTGAGCTTCGGCGAGGCGGATGAGATTGCATTCGGCTGCCTCCGACTGGCTCGTGAGGCAGGTAGGGCGGGTGGCACGTTGCCGTGTGCGATGAACGCTGCAAATGAGGTTGCCAACGACGCGTTCCGGCAAGGTGCGTGTGGTTTTCTTGACATCGAGCGGATTGTGGCCTCCGTGATGCACGAAACATGCGTGGAGCGGGTAGAGTCCCTACAACAGTTGAGGGATTGCGATGCCCGTGCGCGCGAAGCGGCGCGAAGGGTGCTTGCGGAGGTTTAGCATGAATATGCTCGTCGGTGGTCTGTCCGCCGTGTTTTGGGGGGTCTTGTTGCTCTCCATTCTCGTCTTTGTGCATGAAGGCGGGCACTATCTGGTGGCGCGGCTCTTTCGGGTTCGCGTGACCGAGTTCTATCTGGGCCTGCCGTGTCGTCTGCGGTTGTTCCACAAGAGCCGCTCGCATGGCACCGAGGTTGGCATCACACCCATCCTGCTCGGCGGTTACAATCGCATTTGTGGCATGGAAGGCGAAGCAGATGACGAGCTGCTTGCAGCCGCGTTCGCAATCGTGCAGCGTGAGGGGCGGGTAAGCGCCGAGGATGTTGCCAAGGAACTTGACATAGAGATTGATCACTCGTATGCCCTGCTCGTCACATTGAGCGACTGGGCTGCGATACGTCCCTTCTATGATCCTGAGCTTGGAGAAAAGCCGACGCAGCGCGACTATCCGCGATCCTTTGAGGCGCTTGCTCGTGATGCAAATATGCTCACCGAGTATGATGACGGACACGACTTCGACTCGCAGGGCTCGACAGGTGCGGCGGAGCCGCGACCGTTGTCGAATGCCTCGGCACAGATTGAGGCCGAGAGAAGCCGCACGTATCTGGGTTGTGGCTATCTCAAACGCATGGCAATACTGGCGGCGGGTCCTCTCGTCAATATTCTGCTTGCGCTCATGCTCGTGACGGGCACCCTCCTCTGCACCGAGTATAGACTTCCGCTCAACACGAACGAGGTGGGAGAGGTTGTTGAAGGATCGCTTGCCGAGACGGCAGGTATCAAGGCTGGCGACAAAATCGTGTCGGTTGCAGGGGAAGCCATCAGTGATTGGGATGGCGTTTCCGTTTCGCTTGACGCGGCGCGCAAGGCTGGTGAGGACTTCTCCATGGTGGTCGACCGTGGTGGCAAGGAGCAAGCGATTGCGATAGATCTGCCCGAAGGGGAGAGCGTGGACGCAATCGGGGTAGTGCCAACCAGCGAACCGTATCACCTCTCGCTGCTAGAGGCCGTGCAGGGTGCGTTCGGTTATGCGGGCATGGTCGCATCGTTTGCGCTCAAACTCATCATGCCTCAGCACACCATGGAGGTACTTGAGACCTCAAGCTCCATCGTGGGCATCTCGGTGATGGCCTCCGAGGCGGCGTCCTCGGGTATCGCCGATGTCATAGCGTTCATGGCGGCGATTTCCATGTCGCTCGGATTCATGAACCTGCTCCCCATCCCACCGCTTGATGGGGGCAAGATGCTTATCGAGACGATTCAGCTCATCATTCGTCGCCCGCTGCCCATGCGCGTGCAGACGGCAATAAGCTACGTAGGTCTTGCGTTCTTTGCATTCATATTCGTCTTTGTGGTGCGAAACGACCTGATTCGCTTCGTGTGGGGGTAGAACCATGACGTTGGAAAGGTTTGATTCGAAGGCAGAACGGCACACGCGCACGGTCATGGTGCGAGACGTTGCGGTGGGTGGTGGAGCACCGGTGAGCGTGCAGTCCATGTGCACGACCGACACGGCCGATGCGGACGCGACGCTTGCGCAGATCAAGCGGCTTGTCGATGCTGGTTGCGAGATCGTGCGGGTGGCCGTGCCAAATGCCGACGCGCTTGAAGGCTTCGAACGCATCTGCGCCGAGTCGCCCGTGCCTGTGGTGGCGGACATCCACTTCGACCACAAGCTCGCCATAGCGGCAGCTGAGCATGGGGCAGATGCGTTGAGGATCAATCCTGGCAACATCGGTTCCGTCGAGCGCGTGGATGCCGTTATCGATGCGGCCGCGCGGGCGGGGATTCCCGTTCGCATAGGCGTCAACGCTGGTTCGCTCGATCCCAAGGTTTCCGAGATGGAAGGCCTCTCGCTTGCGGAGCGGCTTGTCCTGTCGTGCGCGTCGTTCGTTGAACACTTTGAGGCTCGCGGCTTTACCAACGTCGTGCTTTCGGCCAAAGCGCATTCCGTGCCGGTGACCATAGAGACCTACCGCATGTTGGCGGAGCGTCTGCCTGACTATCCGCTCCATGTCGGCGTCACCGAGGCGGGCACACTGCGACAGGGCACGGTAAAGAATTGCGCCGCAGTAGGTGTGCTGCTTGAGGATGGCATCGGCGATACCATGCGTCTGTCGTTGACGGCAGACCCCGTTGAGGAGGTCCTCGTTGCGTGGGAGTTGCTAGGCGCGTTGGGCTTGCGCCGCCGCACACCTGAGCTTGTAAGCTGCCCCACCTGCGGTCGTACGCAGGTGAACCTCATTGGCATGGCTGAGGAGGTTGAGCGACGTTTGCAGGAGGTACGCGTACCGATAAGCGTTGCTGTAATGGGATGCGTCGTAAACGGTCCTGGCGAGGCGCGCGACGCTGACATTGGCATAGCGTGTGGGCAACACAAGGGCGTCATCTTCGTGCATGGCGAGCCGTTACGCACGGTGCCGGAGGATAAGTTGGTTGACGAACTCTTTTTGGAGATTCAGAAGCGCTTTTGACGAGGAAGGAAGCAGGTTGAAGACGTACGCAAAAATGAGCGCGACCTACGCGCCGACGCTCAAGGAGGATCCGGTAGAGGCGGAGCTCGCGAGCCACAAGCTTCTGCTCCGCGCGGGTATGATTCGGCGCGCTGCGGCAGGCTTGTACAGCTATTTGCCGCTTGCGTGGCGCTCGATTCGCAAGATCGAGGAGGTCATACGCGAGGAGATGGAAGCCATCGGTGCGCAGGAGATGCTTGTGCCCATGGTCGTGCCGGGAGAGATGTGGCAGGAGTCGGGGCGCTGGGACGTGTATGGTCCTGAGCTGCTGCGCATGCAAGACCGTCACGAGCGCGACCTCGTGATGGGTCCCACGCATGAGGAAACCTTCACTGACCTCGTCAAGAATGAGCTTCGCAGCTACAAGCAGCTTCCCGTGACGCTCTATCAGATTCAGGACAAGTTCCGCGACGAGATTCGTCCGCGCTTTGGTCTCATGCGTGGGCGCGAGTTCATCATGAAGGACGCCTACAGCTTCGATGCCGACGTTGCGGGCATGCAGAAGAGCTACGAGGACCAGAAGGGTGCCTATGCACGCATCTGCGAGCGCTGCGGCCTGAAGGCATTGCCGGTCGTGGCTGACTCCGGTCAGATTGGTGGCGACACGAGCGTGGAGTTCATGGCACTAGCGGAGGCTGGGGAAGCGGCGCTCGTGTGGTGCGACTGCGGTTTTGCGGCTGATGTCGAGGCTGCACGTGCGGGCATCCATGTGGATGAGGGGCCAGGGACGCAATGCGAGCGCGTTGAGACACCCTGTGAGGGAACCATCGCTGCCCTGGCAGCATTCATGGGCGTTACGGAATCCGCCTGTCGCAAGAGCTTTGCCATCATTGCGGAGGACGAGACTCCGGTGCTCTGCCTGCTGCCCGGTGACCACGAGCTCTGCGAGGTAAAGGCAGAGCACGTGTTTGGCCACTATGACGCCATGAGCGAGGAGCAGATGTCTGAGTATGGCCTTGTGAAGGGTTACATGGGGCCGATTGGGGCTGACAAGCGCGTTCGAGTGGTCGCTGACGTCTCTCTACGCGACTCCAAGCACTGGCTTGTGGGGGCCAACGAAGAGGGTTGGCACATCCAAGGCGCCTGTCCTGGTGTGGACTTTGAGGTCGACGAGTGGCTTGATCTCGCAGAGGCCAAGGAGGGCGACGTGTGTCCTGAGTGTGGCAAGCCCCTCAGGGAGGCGCGTGGCATCGAGGTGAGCCAGGTCTTCCAGCTCGGCACCAAGTACTCGGAGGCCATGGGTGCCACCTTCATGGACGAGAACGGCAAAGAAAAGCCGTTCCAGATGGGCTGCTATGGCATCGGCGTGAGCCGTATGCTGCAGGCTGTGGTGGAGCAGAGTCATGACGAGCAGGGCATCGTATGGCCGGTATGCGTGGCTCCGTATGAGGTCGCCGTCGTTCCTCTTGACGTGAAGGGCGAGGTCTGGGAGGTTGCAGATCGCGTAGCGACTGAGCTTGTAGACGCTGGGATTGAGGTTGTGGTGGATGATCGCAAAGAGCGCGCAGGCGTGAAGTTCGCCGATGCCGACCTCATGGGCTTCCCGTACCAGGTCGTGCTTGGACGTCGCGGCATCAAGGCCGGGATGGCAGAGATCAAAGACCGCAAGACGGGAGAGCGTACCGATGTGGCGCTCGCTGACGTGACCAGCTGGCTTGCCGAGCGCATCACCGCGCAGCGCCTCTAGCCTGTGCCAAGGGGAAGTACCCTAAAAAAGTCAAAATTGGTGCTTGACTTACGAGAAAGAAGGTCGTATATTATCCCTTGTGCCAAGGGGAATTAGCTCAGCTGGGAGAGCGCATGACTGGCAGTCATGAGGTCACGGGTTCGAGCCCCGTATTCTCCACCAAGATTTCTTCGCAGGTAGACAGGTTTGTTTACCTGCTTTTTTATTTGCGTTTGATTTAGGAAGTCGTTTGCATGAGAAAACGACGAAGACGGTGGTCGTGCTTGCGCAAAGGAACGATCGACGCAACAAGAGTAAGCTTTCCAACCAAAAACAGGTCAGGCAAACACCTGACCTGCTGAGTTTCTGGTGGGCCCAGAGAGATTCGAACTCCCAACCCAGGGATTATGAGTCCCCTGCGCTAACCGTTGCGCCATAGGCCCTTACGAAGACCTATCCTAGCACAGTTACGCCAGTTTTGCCACGAGCCATTTTGCTTTCTTCCGTTTGCCCATACTATGATGCTGATAAGACTTACTGTGCTACACTCCATCTGTCTGTAAAAATGCGGAAAGGAGATAGACGGTGTCATCGGAAGCCAAGCGGGTCAAGCTCTTGACCCTTGCAGAAATGTTTTTGGGGCTCATCGTTTTGGTGGGTGGCATCGTGGCGGCCGCTATGGGCCCGTTGGATATGATCGCAGGTCTCGCTCTTGCTTGTGAAGGTATTGTCGGATTGATATTTGGCGCGAAGGGTGCGCTCATTGCCAACGTTCCGGCTCGCATCGGCAAATTGGCGCGTATCGCGCTCATCGCGCAAATCGTGCAGATCCTTGCCTGCGCGGCAATTGTTTACATTACAGGCGTAGACGAGCAGCACGAGCTTGTGGCACTAGTTGGCGGGGTGCTTCTGCCCGTCATATCACTCGTGATTCTGCTCCTCTCTCGTGGGATGGCAAAGCGCGCGGAGCGTTAAGCACATTTGAGGGGGAGGGATTGTCCACCTTGCCCTCCAAAAAAGAGAAATACCCCCGGAACGCAATCAAAGCGTTCCGGGGGCATCGTTTTGGTGGTACGAACTGCGTTAGTCGCCGAAGTTGATGCCGAGAAGCTTAGCCTGCTTCACGAGCTGGCTCTCGGGGTCGACGGTCTTCAGGCGGCCAGCGACGATATCGAGCGGCACCCGTACAATGGCGCGGTTCTTGTCGGCGACCATGAAGCCCCACTCACCATTGAGGATGCCCGAAGCAGCCTCGACGCCGACCTGCGTGGCAAAGACGCGGTCTGCGGCGCAGGGCTGACCACCGCGCTGGGTGTGGCCGGGGACGGCGACGCGAATCTCGCGGCCGGTCTTTTCGAAAATCTCGTTTGCGATTTCGTAGGCGACGGAGTGCCCGCGTGCGGCAACCTTCTTCTTGTACTTCTTCTTGGGAAGCTTTGCGTCCTGTTTGGAGATGGCGCCTTCGGCTGCCACGATGATGGAGAATCGGCTGCCCGTGCCGTCGCGATGCTCGATGGTCTCGACGACCTTGTCGATGTCATAGGGAATCTCGGGCAGCAGGATGACGTCGGCGCCGCCGGCGATGCCTGCGTACAGTGGAATCCAGCCGACCTTGTGGCCCATGATCTCGATGACGAAGACGCGCCCGTGAGAGCTAGCTGTGGTGTGGATGTCATCGATGCATTTGGTGGCAATCTCGATGGCAGAGTCAAAGCCAAAGGTGTAATCGGTGCCCCAGGTGTCGTTGTCGATCGTCTTGGGCAGGGCGATGACGTTCAGGCCCTCCTCAGAAAGACGGTTGGCCGTCTTGGTCGAGCCGTTGCCGCCACCCATGACAAGGCCGTCGAGCTGGAGCTCTTTGTAGGTCTGCTTCATCGAGGCAACCTTGTTGAGTCCGTCCTCGGTCGGCACGTCAAGGAACTTGAACGGGGTACGGCTCGTGCCGAGCATGGTACCGCCCTGTGTGAGAATACCCTTGAAGTCGAGGGGCGTGAGCTTCTTGTAGTTTCCATAGATCATGCCGCGGTAGCCGTCCAGGAAGCCATAAATCTCCACTGGCCCGTTGTACTGCGCGTAGAGCGTCTTCGCCACACCGCGCAGAGCAGCGTTCAGCGCCTGGCAGTCACCGCCACTCGTGAGCATTCCGATTCTGAGCATGGGATATCCTCTCGTTTGGGTACACAACAAACGCCATTTTGGCATGCGGTTTTTTCGACGGTATTTCCAAGGACGAAATAAGGACGAAATGCACTAAATTGATACGCGAACGGAAGTGTCTGCTTACTCATCATCGAGGTGACGCCCATCGTACTCAACGACGATGTCGACGATATCTGCAAACAAATCACTGGGATTGATGCCCAAGGCCTTCGCATAATCAACGATTTCGGTTGCACCGAGTGACCTATGGCCATTCTCGATCTTGCTCACTAAGGGCCGCTGCACCTCGAGTGCCTCGCTTATGTTTAGCTGTTGCATGCCATTATTCTTGCGCAACGAGGCCAAGTGATGACCGACCGCCTTATCGAGGTCGAGCTTGCGCTTTTTTCGGTGAAGGGAAGTTTTCATGACATATAAAATTATGCATAGTTGCAAAAGTTCCAAATTGGAACAATTCGAGTTCGTGCCTGTTGCGTCCTGCGAAAGTTATGAGGTTGTTACTCAGACTCCTACGTAGAGAGGCGACCTTTCCATTTGCGCTACGCTGTTCTGTCGCGAAGAAAGGCGGTTTCTATGCGGGTTGCAGACGTGCATGTACACATATATCCTGAGAAAATATCGGCTAAGGCTGCTCAGAGCATCGGGAACTTTTATCACGTCAAAATGGCTGAGGAGGTTGGCTCGGTCGCGCGCCTCCAGAGCAGACTTGATACCTGCGATATCGAACGCTGCGTCGTTCATTCAGTAGCTGTGCGTCCAGGTACGGTTACGAGCGTCAACGACTTCATTGCATCTGCCTGTCTTGAGCATCCGCAGTTTGTGGGGTTCATGACGCTACACCATGACACACCGGACATGGCCGCGGAGATCAGTCGTGCCTGTGAGCTTGGACTCAAGGGCATCAAGCTACATCCCGACATCCAGGGCGTAGACATGGATGACGATCGGCTTATGGTTGCCTACGAGATTGCCGAGAGGCGTGGCCTCCCCTTGATTATCCATTGCGGGGACTATCGTTACGACTACTCGCACCCGAGGCGACTCAAGCGAATTCTGCACGAGTTCCCAAACCTTGTGGTCGACGCCGCACACTTTGGCGGTTGGTCCGTGCAGGACTACGCTCTGGAGTTCTTGGAAGACGAACGTTGCTTCTTGGACGTGTCGAGTTCCATGCGCTATCTGGGGCCGAGGCGAACGCGTGAGCTCATAGAGACGTACGGGTTCGATCGCATCCTCTTTGGCTCAGACTTCCCCATGTGGACGCCTGCCGAGGAGTTGGAGTTCTTGCGCTCGTTGGGATTCGCGGAGTCGGAATTGGAGCGTATGTGCTGGCACAATGTCGAACGTTTCCTTGAGATGAGCCTGGACTAGGGGAGTGTGAGCCATGCACAAAAAGACCTGGGCAGAGGCGTTGGACGACTTCGTCGACGACGTACGGAGCTACGTTGCGCATGTTGCCGTGTATGTGCGCGCCCTTGTGCGTTGGCTCGTGGCGTCGGGCATAATCGGTGTGCTCTGCGGTCTTTTGGGCTCGGCATTTCACATGGGTGTCGAGTTGGCGACGGAGTATCGTTTGGCGCACCTATGGGTGATTGCGACCTTGCCCGTGGCGGGTCTTCTGGTCGTTGGCATCTATCGTATGTTGCGGGTCGATGGGCAGAGCACTGACACCGTGATCGAGCAGATACGTACCGGTGAGGGATTGTCGCTGCGGTTGTTGCCCGCAATCTTTGCCTCTACCATCGTTACCCATCTGGCCGGCGGCTCGGCTGGACGAGAGGGCGCGGCCTTGCAGATGGGCGGCACCATCGGTCTCGGGGTTGGTCGTGTGCTGCACCTAGACGATCGCGACCTGAGCACGGCGACCATGGCGGGCATGTCGGCGTTCTTTTCTGCGCTTTTTGGCACGCCGATTGCGGCGACCGTCTTTGCTATGGCCGTAATCAGCGTCGGCGCAATATACCACGTCGCGTTCGTGCCCTGTCTCATATCCTCGCTCGCGGCATTTGGCGTATCGCTCATGCTCGGTGTCGAGCCGACTCGCTTCGTGGTGGCCATGCCATCTGCCGACCCGTTGACAATTGCTCGCGTTGCTATGCTCGCCTGTCTCTGCGGTATGCTTTCCGCGCTCTTTTGCGAGGCTGTGCATGGTTGCGAGCGCTTGGCTCACTCCCACATCGCCAACCCATGGACGAGGGCTTTCGTGGGAGGATGTCTGCTGCTTGGGTTGACGTTTGCGCTCCGGACGGAGGCCTATAACGGTGCGGGCATGGGGGTCATTCTCCAAGCCGTCGAGCAAGGCAAGGCAGAGCCGCTGGCGTTCGCGTGGAAGATGCTGTTTACCTCCGTCACGCTGGCAGTCGGCTTCAAAGGTGGTGAAGTTGTGCCGTGCTTCTTTATCGGTGCGACTTTTGGTTGCGTGCTGGGACCGCTGTTGGGCCTGCCAGCGGGGTTTGCGGCCGCCGTGGGACTGATTTCGGTCTTTTGTGGGGCGGTGAACTGTCCGATAGCCTCAACGATTTTGGCCATCGAGCTTTTCGGCGCGCAGGGGCTGCCATACTTCGCGGTCGCAGCGGGGTTTTCGTTTGTGATGTCGGGCTATTATGGTCTATACAGTTCGCAGCGCATCCTCTACGACAAGCTCAAGGCGACCTTCATAGACGCCCATGCCAATGCCTACCACGAGAGTGATTCCTCGGCATGACCGCGATCCCACAGCGGGATTGTGGTCACTTTTGACCACAATCCCGCTGTGGGATCGCGGTCATCTGCGCTATCATTGATGCGCTGTACAAGTAGGTCCCGGAACGCATGACTTGGTGAGCCCTTGCCCCTCCTGGGGAATTATGATCGGGAATCGAGTCGCCGGGCAGGCCCCAGGAGGAGCGTATGAAGCCATATCTATTGGAATCGTCTGACGTGCTCACGGAACAGAGTACGAACGTCGAGACTGGCCTTACCGTTAAGGAGGCAGGGGTCCGACTAGAGAAGTTTGGGCCAAACAAGCTCGATGAGGGCGAGAAGACCCCGCTCTGGAAGCGCTTCTTTGAGCAGATGGCCGATCCCATGGTCATCATGCTCATCATCGCGGCCATTATCTCTGCCGTGACGGGCGTAGCTCAAGGCGAGGCAGACTTTGCCGATGTCTTCATCATTTTGTTTGTAGTAGTGCTCAACTCCGTGCTTGGCGTGGTGCAGGAGTACCAAGCCGAGAACGCGCTTGCGGCCTTGCAAGAGATGAGTGCTGCTCAGTCTAAGGTCATTCGTGATGGCCGCCAGCTCACGGTGCCCTCGGCCGAGGTCGTGCCCGGCGACATCGTAGTGCTCGAGGCAGGAGACGCCGTGCCTGCCGACTGCCGCATCATCGAGAGTGCCTCGATGAAGATTGAGGAGAGCGCACTCACTGGTGAGTCCGTCCCCGCAGACAAGATTTCGAAGGTCCTCGGCCTTCCCGCTGGTACCGACGACGTGCCGCTGGGAGACCGCCGCAACATGTGCTATATGGGTTCGACCGTGGTGTATGGCCGCGGCGTGGCTACCGTGGTTGCCACGGGCATGCAGACCGAGATGGGCAAGATTGCGGACGCCATCGCGCAGGCAGAGGACGAGCTCACCCCGCTGCAGATCAAGCTCAACGAGCTCTCGGGCGTGCTCACCAAGCTGGTCGTGGGCATCTGCGCCATCGTCTTCCTCGTGGGCATCTTCCAGCATGGCGGACTTGCCTTCTTTAACGACATGAGCATGGTGCTCGACACCTTCATGGTTGCGGTGTCGCTGGCCGTTGCTGCCATCCCTGAGGGACTCGTCGCCGTCGTCACCATCGCGCTCTCCATCGGCGTGACCAAGATGAGCAAGCGTAACGCCATCGTTCGCAAGATGAACGCCGTCGAGACACTTGGTTGCACGCAAGTGATTTGCTCGGACAAGACCGGTACCCTCACGCAGAACAAGATGACCGTCGTACGGCACTTCTCGGAGGACATCGACCGTCTTGTGCGCTGCATGGCCCTGTGCTCTGACGCCAAGTGGGACGTGATTGCGGGAGAGGCCGTTGGCGAACCTACCGAAGCAGCCTTGGTCGCGGATGCGGCGAAGCTCGGCTTCACCTCAGGCGACCTTGATGCCGCGAATCCGCGTGCGGGTGAGGCTCCCTTCGACTCGGGCCGCAAGATGATGTCGGTCGTCAACATCTCGCCCGTAGGCGACTACGTGCAGCACACGAAGGGCGGTCCCGACGTCGTGCTTGCTCGCTGCACCAAATATCGCACTGAAGAGGGCGATGTGCCCTTGACTGATGACATTCGCGCAAAGATCATGGAGCAAAACAAGGCCATGGCTGATGACGCCCTGCGTGTCATGGCTGCGGCGCGCGTCAATCATGGCAAGCAGCCCCCTGCGAGCTATGATGCCGCCGATCTCGAGAAGGACATGACCTTCATCGGACTGTGCGGTATGATCGATCCCGTTCGTCCCGAGGTCAAGGACGCCAT
>ONMP01000119.1 GCA_900318935.1 uncultured Actinomycetes bacterium | reverse complement strand
CCTCGTGTCCCATGGCCTCGGCTGCACATGCGAAGAGGCGGCGCTGCATCTCGGTCGCGGGCTTTACGTGTTCCTGCTCGGCGCGTACCGGCTCTGGTAGCGCGCGGCGGTTCACCTTGCCGTTCTGGTTGAGCGGGATGGCATCGATCTGCATGATGACCTCGGGCACCATATAGGGAGGCTTGCGCTCGCGGATGAACGCGGCGAGCTCCGCGGGGTCCACGGTCTCGTCGGAGACGATGTAGGCCGCGATGTACTTGCCGCCGGAGGGCTTGTCGAATGCGGCCACGGTGGCATCGGTGATGCCACCAAACTCGCGCACGACACCCTCCACCTCGGCAAGCTCGATGCGGAAGCCGCGGATCTTTACCTGGCCGTCGGCGCGACCGACGAACTCGAGGGCGCCATCCATGCGGTAGCGCACCACGTCACCCGTGTGATACGCCCGCTCCAAGTGCGGCATGCCGGCATCTTTCTGGGCATCATCAAGGAAGGGATTGCGCACGAAGACCTCGGCGGTCTTGTCGGGACGGTTCAGGTAACCGATGCCCACGTGCGGTCCCGCTGCGAGCAGATTGCCACAGGCGCCTGGCGGCACGCGTCGGCCGTGGGCATCCATCACATAGAGACACACGTTGTCGAGGGCAGGGCCGATGGCGATGTTTTCCTCGCGCGCTTCCACGTGATACTCCGTGATGCATATGGTTGCCTCGGTGGGCCCGTATATGTTGTAGAGCTCGTAGCCCTCAGGCGGATCCACCGTAACGAGCTTCTCGCCTCCCGTAAGCAGATAACGCAGGTTCTTCGGATGTGCATAGAGCACGTACTGGCGGCCTACCTGCGTGGTAAGGAAGAGGTGCGTCACGCCGTTGTTGTCGAGGTATTCCTCCATGGCCGCGATGTCGAGCCGCATGTCCTCCGACACGATTACAAGGCCGGCACCCGCCGAAAGACAGGGGTAGGTATCCATCATGTTTGCGTCGAAGCCAAAGGACGCATAGGCGCCTACGCGCGACTCGGCAGTGAGTTGGAAGCGCCTGTGATACCAGGCTATGAAGCACACGAGGTTCTCGTGCGTGAGCTGCACGCCCTTGGGTACGCCAGTGGAACCGGAGGTGTAGAGCAGTATGAAGCGCGACTCGGGAGACGGTTTGGGCAGCGCTGCCACGCGCTCGTGAGTCGAGGCGTCCGTCCCGATTGCAGCGGGCTCCTTGTCCAGAAGCACCACGGCACCGTCGTAGTCCGAGACGCGCTCACGGAGGTCAGCCGTCGTCACGAGCACGGCAGCGCTCGCGTCGGCCACCATGAAGCTCAGACGCTCAGGGGGATAGGTGGAGTCGAGCGGCTGGTAGACGCAGCCAGCCTTGAGAGCGGCAATCGGCGCGACAACCATCCAGAGTCCGCGCGGGATGAGGATGGACACGACGTCGTTCAGACCCGCACCGGTCTCGGCGATGCGCACCGCCAGCTCATCGGAGGCCGCATCGAGCTCGGCGTAGGTGAGCTGGGCGTCTTGGTAGACCACGGCGACGTTGTCGGGATGCTCAGCCGCTGCCGATTCGAAGAGCGAGAGCACCGTAGCCCCAGCGTCATAGGGCACCTCGGTCTGGTTGAAGGAATCCAGAGTGGCAAGAATCGCCTCGTCCACGAGCGGTATCTCAACGAGACGCGCGGCATCCATGAGCCCCCGCAGGATGGTGGCGTAGGTGTGCCCAAAGGTCTCGGCGAAGTCCGGGGTGTAGCGGGCAGCCTGGTAGCTCAGGTGCAACGCGAGCTCGTCTCCCTCCGGCCATAGCTGCGCCGTCAGGGCACCGCCCGTCTCGTCCAGCTCGAAGGGCTCGCTCGTGAGCGCCGAGCCACACAGCTCGTCACCAAGGTCGGTATTTCCCTGATAGGCAAACAAAAGGTCAGACGTGATGCCCGTCTCAGCCGACACCTCGGCAAACGAGTACAGGTCATAGGCCATCGATGCCAGGAGCTGTTCTTGGAGCATCGCAAAGAGCTGCTCCGGCGTGGTGTCCTTCTCCCACTTGGCATACACAGGCAGGGTCTTTACCAGCATGGACACGGTGCGGGCTACGCGCCCGTCCCCTCGCCCGTTGTAGATGGTTGTAAAGAGCGCCTCATCGGCGTTGGCGTAGGCGCCTGCCGCGAGCGCAAACGCAGCCGTGGCGACGACGTTTGCCGTCGCGTGGCAACGCGTGGCAAAGGCTTCGAGCTCGCCCACGTCAAGCCCGCAGGGCACGACCAGCTCAGTCTGCCCCTCGCCCGGCGCGTCGAGCGCGTCAGGAATCGGCAGGCTCTCCACCTCAAGGCCACCAAAGGTCCTCTGGTAGAAGTCGCGCGCCCGAGCGTAGGACGGCCCTTGTCGGCGCATCTCCTCCGCCTGAGCCACCTCGTAGCCAGACCACGCCTCGGTCTCGACCGGCTCATCTACATAGGCTGCGGAAGCGTCGCGCAGGAAGATGCCGAGCGACGTGCCGTCAAACACGATGTGGTGGAAGTCGTAATACAAGCGCGTCGCGCCGGACGTGCGTGCCACCACGAGGCGATACAGAGGTCCGCCGTCGAGGTCGAAGGGCGTGATGAACGTGGCGCGGAACTCGGCTATGGCCGCTTCGTCGGCGAGCTCCACGAGTCCCACCTCAGCGGGAACGTCGTCGTTGCGGCGCATGCGCGGAATGCCGTCATCGGACAAGAACAGCGTGCCCTTGAGCTGCGGGTGCGCGTCAACGGCCACGCGCAGAGCGTCCGCCAGACGAGCCGCGTCCACGTTTGCATCGAGGCGCAGACAGCCGGCTATGTGGTAAAGGAGCTCGTCAGGCCGCGCCGCGCACTCCACGTAGATGCCAAGCTGCGTCTGGCTTAAGGGGCAGTCCGCAAGGCGGGACAGTTCGCCGACATCGCTCTCGGCGGCCTCGTCGAGCGCCGCACAAAGGGCACGTGGCGTGCGATTCGCAAGCACCAGATGGGCATCCACCTCCAGGCCATTCTCGCCAAGGAGGGACACGAGCTGCATGACGCGAATGGAGTCCCCGCCCAAGGCAAGGAAGTCGTCATCCATACCGATGCGGTCGAGCCCGAGCGCCTGCCCAAAGGCCGAGCACACCAGCTCCTCGTGCTCGTTCGACGCGGCGACGTAGTCAGCACGCCAGGAATCGACGTCGGGCTCGGGCAGCGCCATGCGGTCAATCTTTCCGTTGGCGTTGAGCGGCAACTCGGCCAGGCACACGAAGAAGCGGGGGACCATGTAACTCGGCAACGACTGGGCCAGATAGTCGCGGAGCACCGCGTCATCTACCGTCCCACCCTCGTCGTTCTTTGCGGTGTAGAACGCGGCGACGTAGGTTTGGCCGTCATTGTCGGTAAAGGCGCGGCACGCAGCAGCGCTGACTTGCGGGTGGCTGGCAATCCTCGTCTCCACCTCACCAAGCTCGACGCGCTGACCGTTGACCTTGACCATCCAGTCGCGCCGGTTGACATACGTGTAGCCAAGCTCGGCGTCATGGACAAAGACGTCCCCCGTCCGTAGCAGCCGCGCATGACCGTCCTCATCAGCGAACGGATTTGCCAAGAAGGTCTGCTCGGTGAGTTCAGGCAGGTTGAGGTAGCCACGCGCCACGGGGCCGGCGAGGTAGAGCTCGCCCTCCTCCCCCTCGGACACAGGATTGCCGTCCTCGTCCAGGAGGTAGGCGACGATGCCCGGCAGAGGCTCCCCCAGCGGGGTGTTGTCGTAGGCACGGTCGACCACTCGCGCAAACACGGTACCCGCGACCTCGCTCATGCTATAGGCGTTTCTTATCGCAACGTCGCCAGGTGCGACACCGCTCAGACGCTCGCCGCCCACGTCCACCACACGTAGGCACGAGGGTAGTTGCGGAAGCTGTCGCAGAAGCTGCGGGCTTGCAAACATGGTGGTCACACCGTGGCGGTCGATGTAGTCAACGATACGGGCTGGCTCGCGGCGCTCGTCCTCCCCGAGGATGTGAACGGTGTTGCCCGCGCACAAGGGCGTGAGCAGGTCAACGACCATGGCCACGAACGAGAACGGCGTGATGGACAGGTGCACGTCGTCTTCCACGCGCGGTAACGAGCCTCCCCCACCCATCGTCCGCTCTATGGCGGCAGCGAGTTCTGCATGCTCATGAACGATACCCTTGGGTCTTCCCGTAGATCCTGAGGTGTAGATGACAAGAGCCGCAGCGTCAGGCGAACACGCAGGCTCGTCCTGCAGCATGGGCGCCGCCGCCATGGCTTCCTTCACGAAGGCGTCGTCCACCACGAGTTCGGCCCCGCAGTCATGCGTGATGAGGTCCACGCGCTCTTGTGGGTAGGTCGTACTCAGGGGTGCCGCTGCAGCTCCCGCGCGCATGATGCCCAAAAGCGCCACGACATAGGTGGGGCTGCGCTCCAAGAGAATCGGGTATACCTTCTCTGGCTTGGCTCCACGAGCGACAAGTGCCGCCGCGACACGCGCAGACTGGTCATTCAACTGGGCATACGTCAAGACTTGGTCGTGGTATACGAGCGCTGGCTTGTCAGCATGCTCACGAGCGTTCAACCTAAGCTGCGCCACGACGTCTTTCATGGGTTATCTCCTTTCCATAGTTGACAGCTCGTTTCATTGTACTGCCATGACGTAAATACGGCTCATTAATATTCACGAAAGGAATGGCCTCGTCTGTAAACTATTAATGCAAATGTACGTTGCGCTTCACACGTTCCCGCGCAGTTACCTCCAACTTCGAAACGGAGCTTCTCTTCACAAAGTTTACTCATTCTAACTTTCTTAAGTTGCAATAGGCTAACTTATGCTAAAGTACCTCTTGTCAGGACAGAGGCAGGAACAAAGACTTGCCTCGCAACGGCAAGCCCCACTCGGAGGCTCCTCTCCCCTCCGTCTTGGGGCGCAATAGCAAAGTGTCCGGTCTCCCCAACCGGACAAGGCACCCCAAAACCCTTGGGGTGCCTGTTTTTTTTGGTCACACGTGCGGTAGATCCAGTACCAACACCTATCGTCTTCTCATCAAGCCCAGCCCCGCCGCAAACATCGCGGTCATGACCAAGAGGGCGAGGTCGAGCGAGGGATCACCTGTGTTGGGGGTTCTTTGCGCAGTATCGGTGGCATTGCGAACCGTCGTGGCGGGTCGCGCCGTGGTGCTCGATTTCTCTGGTTGAGTATTTCCCGACGGCTGCGACTGTGACTGCGGCTTCGCCTCCTCCGCCTTTCCAGGGTTCTCAGGCGTAGCCTGCTCCTCCGTTTCTTCTTCGCCGGGATGGGATTTCTCCTCGGCTAGCGGCAGCGTTGCGGAGCTTGCGGCGTTCTGGATGGTGAAGCTGTAGTCAGTACGAATGTTCATGATGTTCGAGCTGTCGAGTCCCTGTCTCCCTAGCATATAGTCCCGCGCGCTGGAATCGGCATAGGACGCGTAGTTGAGGAACGGAACGAGGTATAGCTCGAGCCGATGCCCTTGTTGCACCGTATAGTACGTGGGTTTGAGCCAGATCGTGTAGTCATAGTAGGTGTCTGCCTCGATTGGTTGCGCCCGCTTCGTCGCCGTGGCCGGCTCGTAACCTGCTTCGGGGTTGCGCAGATCGATGCTTCCCGTAGATATGAGCTTCCGCGTCGTCTGGTCTTGTTTCCACCTCACGAGGTCATAGTTCAGCGTGGAGCCGTCACCCTTGGTTATGACTTCCGATTCCACGCTGCCAGTGACGCCGAATGCCCCAAACGACTCGTCCGCCACGTCATACAGCACAGCGGACATCATGATGTCCCCCGGCTTCACGTCATCGACCTTGGCACGCACCCGCACGGGAACCTTGCCAGCTATGGTGAACTGCTCGTCCGCGGTCATCTTCCAGAGCGCGGCATGCTCGGTCTCCTCGCCCGTCAGGGTCTGCTCGTAAGGATCAATCGCGCACATGGGCGCACCCGTCGCCCGAACGGTGGTCTCCCCCTCCCCGCCAGGGCTCAACGTGATGCCGTCACTGGCGTCCCAACGCTCGCTGCCATAGAAGGAACCGTCGACGTTGCTTTGCACCATGAAGCTGGGAAGAGTTGCCGCCTCGTTATCCTCGCCGAGCAATGCGCGCGTGAACCACAGGTTGAGCCACTCGAGGTAGGTATGGTTGCCAATCATGATGTCGCTATTGTTGGTGTCATCTGCCGGGGACACGTGCTTGTTTTGGTGGAGCAGCATCTTGACTTCGCACCCCGAGGCCAAAAACGCGCTTCTCATGAGGTCAGAATGCTTGGTCGTGACGTTCTCATCGTTGAGCCCATGCACGATGAGCGCCGACGCCCGAATGCCGGTCTGCCCCGTGTACCAGTCGCGCGCCTCCCAGAAGGGACCGTAATCGCCCGCAAGCTCTCCCTGCGAGTTAGCCGTCCATGTGCGAAGACGCTGGTAGAGGTCGCGAACGGCCTGGTCGGAATCAGTGAAGAACCTGCTCGCACAGGCGTCCGACAAAATGGTCATATAGTTGTAGCTCGTGTTTGTGTTCGTGCAGATGCCTTGACTGTTGCAGTTGTCGTACCAGCTTGACGGCCCGGCAACGGGAACGACCGTCTCGAGTCCCTCGACGCCCGAAGTCGCCACCTCGTAGCACATGGCCCCCGGATAGGAAAGCCCGGTCATGCCCACGCGACCGCTCGACCAATCCGTCGCCTTGATCTCCATGGTTCCGGCCGCATCCGCATAGGCAGTCCGTCCCGGCGTGCCATGCAGCCATTCGACGACGTCAACAAACGCGTCGCGCTCCATCACCGTACCGCAGCACTCGATGCCTTCCGACCCATACGTTCCCAGCCCCGCTGCCTGCACCACGGCAAATCCGCGCACGAGGTAATAGTCGAGGGAAGTAATCCCCGATGGATACTGCTTCTCGTCAAGCTCATAATTCCAGTCAGAGGCCTTCGCGGACGTCGGGTTGAGGGCAAGTTCCTCTGTCGTGACGGCACCGAGCGGACTGCGGTGATCAGGCCTGCTCGTCAGGGCGCCGTCGTCCACGGGCGGTTGGGAGAACTCGAAGGTGCTGTCCGAGTCACGCCTTCCCGCGCTGTAGGGATCTGCCGAAAAGAGCACCGGAGCCTTGTACCTGCCCTGCACAGCAGCGCGGGGCACCTGCACGTACGTCTTGACGAGGTCGCACTTGCCATCCCGATCGGTGTCATAGTCGGTCTCCACGTAGACGACGAACCGATACAGCTCACTGTTCTCGTTCGTATAACCGGCGCCGTGCACGTCCGAGTAGGCAAACACGGGCTGGGCCATGCCATCTACGATGCTCATGCCTGAGGCGGACTCGTCCCGCGCGAGCTCGACCGTCAAGTCGTCTTCCACCTCGGCGGCAACCATGCCGCCCCCTGCCGTGCCGGCTTCCCCCTCGAGAGCGGCCGATGGGGTCGGCTCGAGTGAGTCGATGCCTTCATCATAGGCCGAGAGAGGAGCCGCTCCCATCGTGAGCACCACAACCAATAAGAACGGGAGCAGGGTCGTAAGACGCGTGCGTTTCGGGCGATTCATAGCTTGCTTCCCTCCTGGCGGCAGACGTGCCCAAGGGGAGTGCCCCCTTGGGCAGTGATACAATCGCTCACAATATAGCTTAGACCATGTACGAACGAGGAGCGTAACATGAAGAGGATTCTGACTTGCGTCGCAATCGCCATGGCGCTTATCTTGAGCGGCTGCGCGTCAGCTCCTGAAAGCCCGACTGATAACATGCAGAGTTCGACCGGCGTTGCCACGGAGCAAGCGAGCATAGCACATCGCTACGCATCGGCATCCGAGGGCACGGAGCTACTGCTCTCGAACGATAACTACTACGCTGGCTTTAGCCAGAACGACCTTGACTTCCGGATGCAAAAGAAAGGTGCCACGCTCGACGAGCTCAAGGCGTTCGCCGCCAAACAGGTCCTCGACTTCACTGACGAGGAGAAGGCGTTGATCGACGGCTGCCTCGCAGAGATGACGAACTCGCTCACTGACCACGGATACGCCCTCCCACCGCTCGACGAAATCACATTCGTCAAGACCACCATGGCCGAGGAAAGCGGCGCTTCCGGCTACACACACGGGACAACGATCTTTGCGGAGTCGAACATGCTCGACGCTTTCATCTCTGCAGGCGAGGGTATTGAGACCGAGGCTTACCTGACGGAGTTCCTCTGGCACGAAATCTTTCACTGCCTGACTAGGTCCAACCCAGACTTCAGGGCCAGCATGTACGAACTCATCAACTTCACCGTACACGATGTGGATTACACGCTGCCACCGAGTGTGATGGAGTACCACATCAGCAACCCTGACGTCGAGCACCATGACTCCTCGGCAATCTTTTCCATCGACGGGAAGGACGTAGAGTGCTTCTGCGACTTCGTGACAACGCGCCATTTCGAGAAGAAGGGCGACACGTTCTTCGACTGCAACACAACCGCCTTGGTGCCCGTCGATGGCACGGACACCTATTACACTCCCGAACAGGCAGCCAACTTCGACGATGTCTTCGGAACGAACACTAGCTACGTCGTCGACCCCGAGGAGTGCATGGCAGACAACTTCTCCTACGCGCTAACCTACGGCACGGAGGGCAAGGACGGGAACGGCTACGAGTCCCCCGAGATCATCGAGGGCGTCATCGCCTACCTGAGCCACTAACGGTTGGGTGAAGCGGGAAGCGGGCGACGGCATGTTCCGCTTATGGGACAGGCGAAGCGATTTCGACGCCTCAGTTACGCCCTGCCGGAAAACGCCCCGCGAGCGGCTATAATGGCCTCACCTAAGATTCGACGGGAAGAGCACACGGGTACCGAAATG
>ONMP01000059.1 GCA_900318935.1 uncultured Actinomycetes bacterium | reverse complement strand
CATCTACGCGACGAGCGCCACGGCATCCTTTACAGCGGCCTTTCTCAAGGAGGGCGACGAGGCTGTCCTCCCCATTGGCGCGCGCTGCGAGATCAGGGTCGCACAGGACGGCACGACATGGAGCTGGCCACTCGCCTTCACTACTTCTGCCGGTGTGGTAGAGGAGCCCGCGGGCAAGGAAAACACCAAGCTCAGCCCCATCAACACGAGTGGCTCGAGCGGATCGGGCCTCGACATGAAGTGGCCGGGCGGCATACCCCTTCTGGGTGGTGGAGCCCTCAAGTTCTGGGCACCCGAGCTGCCCGTCAACCTCTACGTCAACCCCTTCGGCCTCGTCCAGATCACCATCAAGTCGCCTAGCTGGGGCTACCTGAATGACGGCGGTGCCTCCGACAAGAACGGGTGGGGCAAGTACCCTCGCAAGTCGGTCGAGCAGCAGTGGGAGAAGAAGAAAAAGACCATGAAGTCCATGGCCGACAAGACGAGCGCTCTCGTCTCGAAGCCGGGCACGGTGCAGCAGATAGACCTTTTCAAGTCCTTCTCGGTCATGATCAACTTCCAGCTCCTAGCGCTTGCGAAGTGGGACACAAAGAAGGGCCTCTTCGAGGGTGAGGTGGCGGGACAGATCGTGACCGCGCTCAACTTCACCATCACGGAGAACTTCTTTGCCGGGCCCATTCCCGTGCTTATCACCTTCGCGCTCGACGCAAGCCTCATCTTTGGGCTCTCTGCTGCGGCCTACTCCGCAAAGAAGAACAAGGACGAGCGGCTAGTCGATGCCGTCGTTGACTTCTCGCGCTGGAAGTGGGACTACGCGAACACGGGCTTTACGATGACGCTCAGCATCACGCCGTCGCTCTCGGTGGGCGTGGGCATACGCGGTCTAGCGTCGATATCGGTCAAGGGTGCCATCACCCTCACGCTTTACCTCGGGGTGCCCATGGGCACCCAGCCCGAGGGCGTGCCGAACCCGCACCTCGCGGCCGGCTGGTCGGCGCAGGTTTCGCTGGTCATCGAGCTCTTCCTCTTCACCCAGAGCTTCGCGCTCTACAACAAAGATTTTGAGTACTTCGCGGACAACTGGAAGGACAAGGACCCAGGCATCTCCGCCCAGGCAGAGGATGCCACGTTGGGCGCCCTTGCCAGTTTGTCCATCGGGGAGCTGCTGGATGGACTCGTGCCCATCACCGATGCGATGCTTGCTCAGACCAAGGAGGCGAGCTTCTCTGCCCAAGCGGAGGCGCTCTCTGCGCAGACGGAAGGAGCAGGCGCCGAGGTGGACTGGGATGCGGTTGCGCACGAGGAGGTCGTTGAGCTCGATGACGGATCGACCATGGCTTTCACCGTGTATGAGCCGTACGGTCCGCTGGCCGAGACCGACGACACCAAGGGGCAAATGCCCGGCGATGACGCTGATTTCGAACTGGCAGAGGACGACGCCCCGACCGTCGTGGAGACCGGCGAGTCCGACGACGTGGACACACCCGTGGTGGCCGGCACGACCGAGCAGGACGAGAGGCCCATCATCCAAGAACCCACAGATGAGCAGTCCACCGAGGATGACGGATCGCAAGGTCAAGCCGAGGGCATCTCCGTCCTCGAAGCCCAGACCGAGTTCGACGAAACCGCTGCAGAGCTAGGACGCCTAGCAGATACCACTACGACGCAGGAAAACGCGAGTACCTCGATGCTCGAAAGCGACGTGGCCACTGTCACGTGGCTCTCCCTCATGGCCGAGGGGTCGCTTCCGAGTCTCGGGGTGGCCGCGCTCGGCGCGCAGGGAGGCGTGCGGCCGTCCTCCGACAAGAGGCTCTTCGGCTCAGACGACCACCACGTCCTCAACGCCTCGCACGCGAAGGTAGTCGACATCGGCGCACCCATCGGCAAGACCAGGGAGCACGGGGTCTGGTGCTTCCGCATCGCCTCAGTGGAGGTGGACGGCCAGCAGCGCACGCGTCTCGTCGCCAACTGCATCGAAGGCGACCCGATGGGTATGATGCGGATCATCGAGTTTGACTTCAAGGCTGACGGCATTGGGCACACCGATCTCTACGACTATGACTTCGACGTCGTGGCCAAGCACGAGCTGTACGGACACAACCAGTCCGACCATGACACGAGGCCGACCACCCACATCGACCGTAGCGTCATCCACATCGTCATCCTATCCGGTGCACGAAGCGATGGCGGCGGCACACCGCTCGCGAGTGCGTCGACGGACCTTGTCCTCACCTACCTGTGGCTGTTCTCCGAGGACTTCGTCGGCTCTTCGGAGGTTCTAAAGCCGTACGGTGCGGGCAAGACGTCCACTACGCCAACGGGTGCCATCCAAGGCGGTGGCCACGGCTTCTCGATGCGGGCGAGCAAGATTGCCAATGAGGGGGCAGGCAAACTCCACTCTATCTCAAACCTGCAGATCACCGGCAGACCAAAGGGCACATGGAACTTCGAGCTTGTGGCGGTCACCTTCCTCGACCGATACGCGGACACGCCGGAGGGTGTGCTCGGCGAGCAGGCCCAGGTATGCGTCGGAGCATTTGAGGTGCTGCGCACGCCATTCGGTGGGCAACCACGCTACGAGGACGTCTTCGTCATCTGGCAGTACGCAGCCGACTGGTGGCACGGGCACGTGGGAGACATAGATCCTACGGTCTACGAGCTGGAGGTCTACCCCGGCGCATACGCATGGGACCCTTGGTTCCTCATGCTGCGCGGCGCGAAGCAGTCGCACTACGTCAAGATAGGCGCCTACGAGAATTCCAGGGGCTACTACATGTTTGGCAACCCTTCGCGCTGTGAGGACTACGACCCCAGCATACGATTGGTGCCGTGTGCCGCCCTGGGAGGATTCCTCACGTCGTACCCGACGGATCCGAACGAGCTCACCCTGCCCGCAGACCAGCGCTCCTACGCTAAGTGGACGCTCCACAAGGCCAACTGGTCGGGCGACGCTACGCCCAAGCTCCAGGTGGAGCCCATCGGCCCCACAGGTTTCAACGTGGTCAACTTCGCCGTGAACCCTTCGGGCACCTTCATCTTCTGGCCGCAGACGCGTGATGACAACAGCTATCCCGTGCGGTCCGCCGACGGCCATGAGGCCATGACACGGCAGGACGCCTGCTACCAGATCATGGCTTGCCGCGTGCGTGGCGGCCGTTTCTCAGACCCCTTCGTCGTCGCAGACCTGCCCACCGAAACCGACTCGCTTTCCGTGGTTAGCACCAACGGCTCCGCGGTCGTCGAGATGCTGCGAAACGTATATGTGGACACGGGCGAGCGCAACACTCAGGGCATGCCCGTCTACCACTCCGCCGACATCTGGTACACGTCGGTTCCCGCCGTGCGCTGCGTCACGGCTACAGCCTGCGAGGCGGTGGTGCCCTTTGTCACCCCGGGCGGCAAGATCTCGTTCCACGTGGCGGTGAGAAACGACGGCAACACCTTCCTATCGGGATGCACGCTCACGCTCTGCGATCTCCAAAATGACACCGGCGGGTTCGGGCGCGTGGAGGGGGCGACGACGCAGGTGACCTTCGGCGAGGACACAATCTGCGAGTCAGCCTACAACCAGGATGACGGCAACGGTGGCCTCACTAACCTCGAACCAGACTACGCGCTTGCGCCAGGCAAGACCTCCGTCTACCTCGCAACCGTGACCGTACCCGACAATTGGGCGAGCGGCGAGAAGAAGGTGCTCTTCGTTGCGAGCGATGGCGTGCTGGCCGCGAATCTCGCGGCCCAGGGCGATGGACTCTCTGCCATGGCGGAGGCGGATGGGCTGGACGCCGAGGCGGTCGAGTTCCACATCGAGCCTGGCGAGTATCGCGTAGTGCAGATGCAGGCCCAGGCCGACCAGGATCTGGAGCAGCGCTACATGGAGACGATCACCGTAGACATGTCCGGTGCCCGCGGCGAGTTCGCGCCTGCGCCGGTAGCGACGACTGTGGCGACGTCTGGAGGGGAAGGGACGAAAGGGGAGAGTACGACGGGCAGTGGTGTGGCGCCCACCAAGGGCAGGCTGCCCAACACGGGCGATGAGCGCCCTGGTTCCGGGCTTGGAATCGCGGGTGTCGGTCTCGCCGCCCTCGGAGCCGCCATAGCCACCTACGAGCGCCGCCGCGTCGAGAGTTCCCTTGGTGACTGAGGGAATCGAAGGGGGGAGGGGCGTGCTACTTCTCCCGCACGGCCTTGCCTGAGAGGTGATTGATGTTCATGCGCAGAATCGTCACGCGGTCGAAGTTGCGTGCGATGTCACTCTCCACGTCGTAGTCGGTGGGGAAGTGCTTCTGCGCGAGGAGGGTAAGTGCGCGCCTCTTCGTCTGCTCGTCTTGCACGCGGCCAATGGTGCCAAACGCAATGACGGAGTTGAAGCAGAGCCACCATTCGCCTTCGTGGCGCACGCCCTCGTCAAGGACGCAGAAGCTTGCCTTGTCGCAGGCATCGATCGCGTCGAGCTTGTGACCTACGGGCGCGCAGTGAAACCAGAGGGCACCTTCATCGTAGACGAAGTTGAGTGGTACGCCATAGGGGTAGCCACCATCTCCTGACACTGACAGCACACCTCGTGGCTGAGTGGTGAGGATTTGCTCGCAGGTCGCGCGGTCGAGCGCCTGGGCATGCCTTCTCATCTCTCTGAACGACATGGCATTCCTTTCGTACCTCTCTACTTTACATAACTGCGATTATCAGAGATTCACGACAGAGTCGACGGGGGAGTCAATGCTTTCGGCGTTGGGAGAGGTATCCGATGAGAAAGCCGACGCGACGAGATCTGTTCTTGCGCTTGTCAGAAGCGCTTTCAGACGGTTTCTTGTTCGACGGCATCATGAGCCATGCGAAGAATGCCAACACGAGCACTCCGATAATGATTCTCAGTGCAAGCATGATCTGTACAACCTAACAACCGCTCGAACCGAAGCCGCCAGCACCTCGGTCCGTCTCGTCAAGAGCTTCCACTTCGATGAGCGTTACCTTCGGTACGCGCTGAATGACGAGCTGAGCTATACGCTCACCACGCTCTATATGGATGGGTTCCACGGCATCGAGATTCACCGCAACGACCTTGAGCTCACCGCGATAGTGCGAGTCGATGAGGCCTGGCGTGTTTGCCATGGAGAGACCACGCTTGAGGGCCATGCCACTCCTCGGCTGCACGAATCCCGCGTATCCCTCAGGTATGGCAATGGCAAGACCAGTCGAGATGAGGCGACGCTCGAACGGTGCGAGCGTTACGTCTTCGTTTGCTCTCAAATCGAGTCCCGCGTCGCCTTCGTAGGCATATTCAGGAAGCTCGACTGTCGGGTCAAGTTTCGTAATCTGTACACGGATGGCATCGTTCGTCATAGCGTGAGCCTCCTCAGCTCCTCTGAGAATTCGTCAACATCCTTAAAGTCGCGATAGACCGAGGCGAAGCGCACATAGGCGACCTTGTCGACGCTCAGAAGTCGTCTGAGGACCATGCTACCGATATCCTGTGACGTCACTTCAGTCACACTATTGTCCCGCAGCTCGGTCTCCACGCTCTCTATCAGCGAGTTAAGAGTGCCTATCGGTATGTTTCGCTTTACTGATGCTCGCAAAAGACCGTTCATGATCTTTTGCCGATCGAATGTCTCCTTGGTGCCATCTCTCTTCAGTACCATGAGCGGTGCTTCCTCGCGTCGCTCATATGTCGTGAATCGCGTTGCGCATCGCATACACTCGCGCCTACGCCGTATTGCCTCGCGGTTTTCCGATGGCCTTGAATCGATGACCTTTGATTCCTCGTACCCACATCTTGGACAGCGCATGATACTCCCTACGTCGATGTACCTGCACGATACCATACGCAATGCCAAATGCGGGCAAGATTTGCGATTTTGCCACGTCATTAATCTGGTGCAACGGGCACGCGGAGGGTCTGTCCGGGAGTGAGGCATGAGTTGGACAACTCGTTCTGCTCGTAGAGCCATTCAACGAGGTCGTAAGTGCTCACTCCCTCTATGCTGTGGCTTCGTGCTATGCCCCACAAGGTATCACCCTCCCTGACATTGATTTCCACTGTCGGTCGCAGCTCGAGAATCTCCCTCGTGAGTCGAATTCGCCCCATGTCAGTCATATATGTGAGTAGCGTGGCAAACGACAGGCACAGTACCAGCGTCAACATAAGCCTGCCATTGCCATGTTTCGTTGCCTTCACGGTCATGCCTAACTCCCTTCGTCCTTGGTTTGCCACAATATACGACGCATGCGGGACAGAAATAATTCCGTACAATAGTACGCGAACATGTGTTATTCTGTATTCCTAAACTAGCCCTTGTCAAGCAGAAACGTACACATGTTTCTAGAATGGAGACTCGGATGCCACGACCCAAGATCAGCAAGCGCCAGCAGAGCATCTATGACTTCATCTGCACCTATACCAAATCGCACGGTTATCCGCCGTCCGTGCGTGAGATTGGTACCGCAGTAGGGTTGGCATCTCCCTCCACCGTCCACATGCACCTTAAAACTCTCGAAGAGCGTGGCTACATACATCGGGATTCGAAGAAGCCCCGCACGATTGAGGTGGTCGAGCACGATGAGGGCTCGTTCGAGGGCAGACAAGTCGGCGCTGTCTCGCAGAATCTCAATGACAACACCATCACGCTTCCTCTGCTCGGACAGGTAGCGGCAGGCATTCCGATTCTCGCGGAGCAGAACGTCGAGGAGACTCTGACCTTGCCTACGAGCATCGTTGGTGACGCGAGCTCTTTCATCCTGCGCGTTCACGGCGTGTCGATGATCAACGCTGGCATCTTGGATGGCGACTACATCGTGGTACGCGAGCAGCATGAGGCGCATGACGGTGAGATCGTGGTGGCACTTCTTGACGACTCCGCGACGGTGAAGACTTTCTATCGCGAGGACGGGCGCGTGCGTCTGCAACCTGAGAACGATTCGATGCAGCCCATCTACATAGAGAATCCCGTGATTCTCGGACGTGTGAGCGCCGTCATTCGTTCAATCTGACGCAAGTGGAAACTCAAAAACAAGGGCGGCTACGCCTATTTGACGCGATTCGAGGCTTTTCCATCATCTCGATGGTTGGCTTTCACCTTTGCTATGACCTCAAATACTTGTACGGATATGATCTCAGTTGGTTCGCGCCTCCGTTGCAGGACATATGGCGATGCAGCATCTCGTGGACGTTTCTCTTTGTGGCGGGCTGCATGTGCGCCCTCTCTAGAGACAACCTTCAGCGTGCACTGCGCTATGCGGCGTTCGCGGTCGCCGTGTTTGCGGTGACAAGTATTGCAAGCGTCGACGCTCCGATTTCCTTTGGCATAATCTACTGCATGTCAGCATGCACGTTTGTAGCGTGGATTCTGGAACGCTTGCATGCGAGTCCGAAGGGTCCGGTTGCGGCGGGCGTGCTCTTCGCATGTTTCGTGGCACTTCTCGGCGTCACGCGACGCCATCTGGGGATAGGTCCCCTAACGCTGACGTTGCCTAGCTGGCCATACGAGACCGGTCTCTTTGCTTGGCTTGGTATGCCAGGACAATCGTTCGTGTCAGGTGACTACTATCCCCTACTTCCCTACCTGGCGCTGTACCTGTCCGGCGACGCGATGGGTCGTTGGTGGAAGGAGCGTGGCTTCCCTGACGTTGCATACACCTGTGGGTGCAGACCGTTGGAGGTCGTGGGCATGCATCCACTCATCATCTACGCGCTTCATCAGCCAGCCATACTAGCTCTGCTGTGGCTCGTAGCCTAAGCTTTAAGCATCCACCTCGACGCGATAGCGCTCCAGAGTCAAGCGCATGCGCTCGTCTGCCCTCAGGGTGATCAACGTACCTCGCTCCTCATAGTCTTCCCGGATGACGTGGCTGCGTTCGTGGATGAGCCGCACGAGAGAACCCTCGTCGAAGGGTATGAGGACAGTAATGGTCTGGTCACCGCGCATCGCCTCACGCGCGATGCGATACTGAAGAGAGGCAATACCTGCACCGCATGACGCTGACACCACCTCTGCATCTGGGTAAGCCCGACGTAGGTATTCCAGCATCGCGTCGTCGAGAAGGTCGCTCTTGTTGAGGACGAGTACGCAGGGGGCGTCGTTTGCCTGGATGTCGTCCAGAACGTGCTGTACGGTCGCAATCTGCTCCCTGAGATTGTGGTCGCTCGCATCAGCCACCAGTAGAAGCAGGTCGGCAGAGCGTGCCTCATAGAGTGTCGACTTGAAGGATTCCACGAGGGTCGTTGGGAGCTTTTGGATGAAGCCGACCGTATCGGTGATCGTCGCCTTGCGCCCGTCCTCAAGCGTGACGGAGCGAGTCGTCGGATCAAGCGTTGCAAAGAGCTCGTCCTGTACGTATGCGTCTGCGCCGGTCAGCGTGTTGAGCAGGGTAGACTTTCCGGCATTTGTATAGCCGACGAGCGCGACGCGAAACACTCCCCCGCCGCTTCTCGTCTTGCTCTGCTCTCCCCTTCTGCTCTCCAGGCGTGCGAGCTCTCTGGTGAGCGAGGTGATTCTCTTGCGTATGAGACGGCGGTCGACCTCGAGCTGACTCTCGCCCTGTCCGAACCTGCTGCCGATGCCTCCCCTCGTCTGCTCGCGCACCAGATGGCTCCACATGCCGCGAAGGCGCGGGAGCAGGTATTGGTTCTGGGCGAGCTGCACCTGCAATCGACCCTCATGGGTCGTCGCATGACGACCAAAGATGTCGAGGATAAGTGCCGTGCGATCGATGACCTTTACGTCCTCCCCCATCAGGCGCTCGAGGTTTGCCTGTTGCGAGGGTGATAGCTCATCGTCAAACACGACCACGTCCACATCAAGGGAATCGGCATCTTCTGCAATCTGTGCGGCTTTGCCAGATCCGATGTAGGTCTTTGGCACGGGCTTGGAGAGCCGCTGGACATACGTACCGACGACCTCCCCCTCTGCGGTCTGCACGAGTCTTCCAAGCTCGGCCAAAGATTCGTCCACCGGCCACGTGAGGTCGGGTCGGTCCACGCCAACCAGAAACACTCGCTCCTTGGGTCCCTTGGTCTCACACGGCTCGAAGCGAGGCATGCCTCACCCTCCAATCCATTCCTTGGCTATGGCTTGTGCAGCTCCCTCAAGGCCGATGGCGGACACGTCCAGTTCCCGTGCGCGTCCGTCCCGCCTTATCCAGCTGAGCTGACGCTTAGCATACCTACGCGTGTTGCGCTTGACGAGGCGTATGGCCTCCTCCTCGTCGCAAATCCCGTCGAGAAGCCCTAGAACCTCTTTGTAGCCGATTGCCTGACTCGCCGTCGCGGAATCCCTGATGCCTTGCGCCTCAAGCGAGCGTACCTCTTCCAAAAGTCCGGCGGCAAACATGGCGTCGACGCGACTATCGATGCGCGCGTAAAGTTCCTCACGAGGAAGTGTCAACGCCCAGATAGATGCGTCATAGTACGGCAGGTGTCGCTTCAGTCCCTCGTTGCGTCGTGCATAGGACTTTCCCTCATCACAAAGCTCGAGCGCTCGAATGACCCTGCGGACGTTATGCGCGTGTATCAGCCGAGCACTCTCGGGATCCCTGCTCTCAAGGAGGGCATGCAGTGCATCTGCGCCAATCTCTTGGGCGAGGTCCTCATAAGAGCGTCTGCGGCCTCCTTCGACTTCGCCAACAGGAAACTTCAACTCATCGATGACGGCGTCCAAGTACAGTCCCGTCCCCCCGCAGAGAATGGGTACGCGACCACGGCGTGCGACATCATCAACGCACGAGCGCGCGTCCTTTTGGAACTGTGCCACCGAGTAGGAATCGCCGAGCTCCACGACATCCACCATGTGCAAAGGGACGCGCCTTTGCGACAAGGGAATCTTCGCCGTGCCTATGTCCATACCCCGATACACCTGCATCGAGTCGACTGACACCACTTCGCCGGAGAGCATCAGGGCGAGCAGCTCAGCCACATCGCTCTTGCCACTGGCAGTGGGTCCCACGACGCAGGCGACGCGAAGAAGGCTCATCGAGGCTCTCCGACCATCGTCCCCCTCAGATACCAGGTTCGAGCCGAGCTCACCTCGACATCCACGATATGACCCACGAGCGCATCGGTGACGCATGCGTCAGGCAGGTCAAAGTGTACGGTCTGGTTCTTTCTGCTGTGGCCGACGAGCACGTGGTCGTCGCGTTTCGAAGCGCCTTCTACGAGAACCTCGACTCTGCCTCCGACGTCGTGCTGGTTGGCTTCGTTGGCAAGTCGCGCCACAAGGTCTGCCAGACGATCAAAACGCGCCTGTATGAGCTCTCGCGGTGTGTCGTCTACCATGCGTGCGGCCGGGGTTCCCTCGCGCTTGCTGTAGATGAACGTATAGGCGGAAGAGAAACCAACCTCCTGTACGAGCGAAAGGGTGTCTTCGAAGTCAGCCTCCGTCTCGCCTGGGAAGCCAACGATGATGTCGGTGGAGAGCGCGAGGTCAGGCATCGCAGCCCTAAGCCTTCGCACGAGGTCAAGGTACCCATCCCGTGTGTAGCTGCGGTTCATGGCCTTGAGCACGCGAGTCGAGCCACTCTGCACGGCTAGATGCAGGTGAGGCATAACGGCCTCGGTCTCTGCCATGGCGGCAATGACCTCATCGGTGAGGTCCTTGGGATTGGAGGACGTGAAGCGAAGCCGCTCGATGCCAGTCTGTCCGACGGCACGAAGCAACTCCGCGAAACGAGGCGAACCGTAGTTGTCGCGGCCATAGGAGTTGACATTCTGCCCGAGCAGGCAGATCTCGCGGGTGCCTTGTGCCACAAGCAGCTCGCACTCCCCCACCACGGACTCCATCGTGCGGCTACGCTCGCGGCCTCGTACGTACGGGACGATGCAATAGGTGCAGAAGTTGTTGCAGCCGCTCATGATGGGCACCCAGGCGTGGTAGCGCGTGGCGCGGCGGATGGGAAGGTCGGTGGTTGCGGGCTGTCCCTCCTCCTGCGTGTACACCCTGAGCGTACGTCTGTCGTCTTCGAAAGCTTGGCTGAGGAGCTCGGGCAAAGATGCGAGTGCCGAAGTGCCGAATACGACGTCGACGTTGGGCACGTTTGAGCGAAGTCGCTCGCCATCGCGCTGGGCAATGCATCCGCCAATAGCCAGTACGCGCTTGCCGCACGGGGATGGTGCGGCACTCACGACCGCACTGGCCTGCCCATAGAGTCGCATGTCGGCGTTCTCGCGCACGCAGCAGGTCATGAACACTACGATATCTGCTTCGTCTATGCCTTCCACTTCGAGGCAACCGCATGAGTCAAGCAGCCCTGCGACGCGCTCCGAGTCGTGCAGGTTCATCTGGCAACCAAAGGTCCTTACGAAGTAGGTTTTGCCGACGAGGGTATTTGCCATGACCATCTAGCTCGAGGACCTTGCGGTCGCACTCATGGTATAAGGGCTTGCAGCCTGCGAAGATATCTGGTGGACATACACGGCTATGCGGATGGCCGTGCGGCTCTCACCGCCAATCTCAATGTCTGAGAAGGTGGGAGCGCAGGAGATGTCGACTCCCGTGGGGATGAGGAAACCCCTCGCAATGGCGATGGCCTTGATTGCCTGATTCACGGCACCCGCGCCAACGCATTGGATGTTGACGGGAACGCCGTCCTTGACCATGCCAGCAATCGCTCCTGCGACAGACGCGGGCGACGACTTGCTCGAAACCTTTAGAAAGTCCATCGTTTTACTCCTAGGTGCTGCAGCACCTCTCGCGTGTTTAAAGTACGTTCGAGTTCGATTGGTACGATTCTAGCTAGAAATCCCACAAAAATGAAGTGTTAATGGCAAAACCCTATTCATCCTCGCCAAATTCGTAGGTGACTGTCATTCTGCCAGGTCCCATCCGAACGATGGGGTCGTCGGTAAGGCGCACGTAGTAACGCTCAGCAACGAGCTCGAACGCCTCTCTGAGCGCGTGTGATAGGTCTGACTCGTCTTGCGGGGCAAGTTCAAGCCTTCTAGGTTCATCGAAGATCAAGGGCTTTGAGCGCGTGTCTTGTGGGACTCGCAAGCCGGTTGCGCGAGCTACGGCGTTTGGCAGTGGGCTTATCTGGCCTACGAGAATGCGGTGGGCGTTGCGTTCGGATATCTCTATACCAAGTGTGGAGGCTACACAAGCCATCTCCCGTGCGTCACGGGCGAGGGCGGGACCCATGGCGACCGGAGCCTCGCCTGTGGCAGCTTGGTTCCAAACCATTCCTTTCGTATCTACCCGTGCGCGCATCGTGGCGAGTGCCTCGGAGGGTGAACCCACGTACACGTTGCAGGTGCCACGCTCCTCGAGACCGAACTCCACACAAGTGCGATAGAGGTTGTGAGGACCCCTCACGCTCTCCTTGCCGCGCCTTCCCTTTACTTCGGGCCAACTTGACTGGTCCGCGCGCTCTGGAAGCTGAGAGACATCGAATACGACCCGCATGGCGCAGCCCTTGCCAACGTCCGATGCCATAACCTCGGCTGAAGTGGCGTTCTCGGAGATGGAGAACAAGGCCATGCCGCGTCCATGTACGCCCCATCTGTCCATGCGCATTGAATCGAGCTTGGAAGTGACGCGCGCATCGAATACGCGTTCGTGCAATTCGGGTGGTATGCCGCAGCCATCATCCACCACGACGATTGTCCTGACGTTCCCTTCGCGTGATGTGCCCACAAAGATGCGTGAGGCGCCTGCGTCGCGCGCGTTGCGCAAAAGCTCGATGAGAGCGTCCTCCACGCATCGAACGTCATGCTTCGCCTGTCTGCGCTCAGCTTCGGCAGTGCGCAGGCGCACGTAGCCTCCGCCGAGTGACTCCTCGACACGCAAAACGTCTCCCCCCGAGAGGGAGGAGACGAAATCGATCAGACTGCCATCCGATGCCATCGTTTATTTGGCGATGTCTACGGCACGCGACTCGCGAATGACGACCACGCGCACCTGGCCGGGGTACTCCATCTCATCCTCAATCTGCTTCGCGATCTCGTGGGCGAGCACCGTGGCCTCGGAATCGGATACCTTGCTCGGTTCGACCATCACGTGAAGCTCGCGACCCGCCTGCATGGCGTAGGTCCGCTCGACGCCATCATGCGCATTGGAGATCTCCTCGAGCTTCTCGAGACGCTTGATGTATGCCTCTGCCGACTCTCGGCGAGCGCCAGGACGTGCGGCCGAAACGGCATCAGCCGCCTGCACCAGCACGTCAAGCACGCTAGCGGGCTCCACGTCGGCATGGTGCGCCTCGATGGCGTGTACGATGAGCGGACGCTCGCCATAGCGACGTGCGAGGTCGGCGCCGATCACCGCATGCGGTCCCTCGACCTCGTGGTCGATTGCCTTGCCGAGGTCATGAAGAAGTCCCGCTCGCTTGGCCGGGCCCTCGTCCATGCCAAGCTCCGAGGCCATCAGGCCGCAGAGTGCCGAGACCTGAACAGAGTGCTGAAGCACGTTCTGGCCGAACGATGTGCGGTAGCGTAGTGAGCCAAGGGTCTTCACGAGCTCGGGATGAAGGTCATGGATGCCGGCGTCGAATGCAGCCTGCTCACCGGCCTCTTGGATGCGCTCGTTAACGAGACGCTCGGCCTTGTGATACATCTCCTCGATGCGTGCGGGATGGATGCGCCCGTCCGCGATGAG
>ONMP01000114.1 GCA_900318935.1 uncultured Actinomycetes bacterium | reverse complement strand
TCTTCTTCGCCGAAACCGCCACCGCGCCATACGGGACCAGGCGTATGGATGATGTGACGTGCGGGCAGTGCGAATGCTGGTGTCGCTACGGCAGAGCCAGTGTCGCAGTGCCCGATTTCGTCGCAGGCGGCCTGCAGCTCGGTGGCTCCTGCGGCATCGAATATCGCACCGCATACACCGCCACCATGCTTCAGCAGCTGATTCGCGGCGTTCACGATAGCATCTACGTGCATGTGGGTGATGTCGTTGCGCAGAATCGAGAACGGCATGACAGCACCTCGCTATTCGGTCGTACCACCTGCGTCGATGAGGTCTTCAGCGATGGCCTCAATCACCATCTGCACGTACGCCACGCCGCCTTCTGGACGTACGTGAGTCATGTCTGCCCACAGATACTCGTCGTCGTGCCCGCTCTCGACGGAGGGCCAGTCGATGTAGTGCATGTTTTCGTGGCGCTCGCAGGCTTCCATGAGGGCCTGGTTTGCGGCGTCCATGAAGCCGTCGGGATTGACGGTGCCGACGAGGTAGATTTCGCGATCATCGCCAAAGAGCTCTGCGAACTCGTCGAGAGTCTCCTGCTGGGGAGTGTCGTTAGAGAAGCAGGCGAGTATTACCACGTGTCCCACGGCATCTTGTTCCATGTAGCCGCGAGCGACTTCGAGGGCCTGGAAGGGGAGTCGGCCGATATAGGAGTCGATGAGGGCGTCTGGGAGACGAGACCAGTCCGCATCGCCCGGCACGGAGTCACCGATGAGCACGGGGTCATACTTACCTGCGCGCGTCTCGCTTGCCGGGGCGTAGATGACGGTATCCTCGTCGATTGGCGTACTCTTTCTAGCGGATGACTTATCGTTCTTCTTGCTCCTTTCGGAGTCTTCGTCTAGGTACTCGTCTTCTGCGGAATCGTAGTCCGATGTCTCGCTATCCAGCTCACTGGTCCGAGACGATGTGCTCTTGGGTTCTGCGTCATTCGATTTGGCGGCTCCCGAGGTGACGGAGGACGTTCCTGCGGAGGAGGATTCGCTTGCGCCAATGAGGCCGGCCACATGCTCTGAGGAGGTCAGAAGCGCCCGCGCTCCGAAGCCGGTAGCAATCAAGATGACGAGCGCTGTAGTGGCCAACCGGTAGGGAGCGACGTTGTGTGGGCCAGTGCTCACGAGGTCGGTGCCAGCGAACGGCAACTCGACGAGACGATAGCTGACCTCCGTCGCCGCAACCGTCGCGGCGACGACGAGGAGACGCAGATACCAAGTGGAGTCAACTCCGTCTGGTGCGATGAGGCGATACAGCGGCCAGAACCACAGGTAGAGTCCCAGTGCGCGAGAGCCGAGGTAAGCTAGAGGCGGGATGGATATCGCGCGGCCGAGCAGGTTGCCTGGGGCGATGATAGTGGCGCAGAGAATCATCGCTAGAAGCGAGACACATGCGACCGTGACGCCTTGGACAAGCGCCCCACCCTTAGGCATGAGCACGACGAGCGCAATCATGCCCGCAAACGTCACGAAGCCTGTCACGTTGGTGAACGTCGTGGCCTGGTAGCGGCGTCCGCGCAAGTGGCGTCGACGTCCCATGGGCTTGAGCAAGAGGTTCTTTCCGACAGTAGGCACCTTGCCAAGGGGAAATGCGAACGCAAGCCATGCTCCAAGAAGGTACGAGCAGGCGTAGGCATCTGTGGCGAGGCTTACGCGCAAGAGGTTGCCGCCGAGCACGCACTGCAGGATGAGCCATGCCGTGGCGATGACGGCGAGAGTCAGGGTCAACCTTCTGGCGACGGTCTTGCTTGCGTTCAGGAGCAGGGCGAGGATGAGCAACCAGGCGAAAAAGAGCTGCATCTCGACACCGACGAACCAGAAAGCGGCGAGTGGCGAGGCGGATGTCTCGGGTGTGATGCTGGCAAAGAGGTTCGTCCAGTTGGAAAAGAATCCCAGTGCGGGGAGCACATCAGGTCGCATCGCATCGAGCAAGGAGGTGCTGAGAACAGCACAGAGGGAGCAGGTCACCGCAACGACGCAGAGCAGGGATGGCCATACGTAACGCAGTCTCTGCCAAAGAAGGAGCGCAATGCCGCCAATGCCAAGCCCCTCGCGCTTGGCGTGGGCTTGCGCGATGACGCAGGTGCTCAGATATCCGGCAACGACGAGAATCGCAGGCAGTGCGCGTGTGGCCATGGAGAGGCCGGGGACTCCGAGCAGACCGAGGGCCATGAGGACGAACAACAGGCCGACCAAAGAGTTGAGCGACTTTGCGTGGGGGCGGACTTGCGCCTTTTGGGGTGTGCGATTCTGCTGCATATGGGCTCCTTTGTCGCTTCGCGAGACAAACTACGATAGTAGCGCAGTACATGGCGTGTGCGGTGCGCGACGAGTGCATTCATGAGCGAAACAAAAGAGGCGCGTGTTCGGGCGGTGCATAGCCGCTTCCGATCGAAACTTGCCGAGCTTCACAGAGTTTCTTTCGATTCGACCTTGGCTAACCACGCAGTGAACTACACACGGTTTCTCTTCAAGCTGAGGGCCTGATCCCCCAAACTACACACGGTTCCTCTTCAAGCTGAAATTTGGCCCTTTACTCTTTCAGAATAGTACCTTTATGGATATTAAAGAGAAACCGTGTGTAGTTTACAAATTGGAAACAATCTATCCATACAGGGATGGTGAGCTATGCATATACCTACTACAACGCTAGGGCAGGTGATGCGCCGATTTCTCGAACACACCACTTCTGACCTGCGGGTTTGTTGTGCTTTTGCCCTTCGTATTACTCCCACTC
Source organism: uncultured Actinomycetes bacterium (assembly GCA_900318935.1). Lineage (GTDB taxonomy): Bacteria > Actinomycetota > Coriobacteriia > Coriobacteriales > Atopobiaceae > RUG440. The sequence continues at coordinate 6,511 of ONMP01000114.1, read as the reverse complement.
GATTGTCGCTGGAGGTTTGGGCGTCACGTCGTACGCCACGCGGTTTACTCCCGCGACCTCGGCAACGATACGGCTGGATATGCTTCCCAGCACCTCGTAGGGCAGCTTCGCCCAGTCTGCCGTCATGGCGTCCGAACTCTCTACGGCCCTCACGATGACCGTGTGCCCATAGGTGCGCTCGTCTCCCATTACGCCCACCGACCGTATGTCGGGAAGAACCGCGAAGTACTGCCAGCAGCTGTGCTCGCTGTTGTGCTCGCCCGTCTGCTCAAACAGCCGCGTGTTGTAGGCATCCAGCTCCTCGCGCACGATGGCGTCGGCCGCCTTCAGGATCTCTAGCTTTTCGGACGTGACCTCTCCGATGATGCGAATCGCCAGACCGGGCCCAGGGAACGGCTGACGGTAGACCATGGACTCAGGCAGCCCAAGTGCCATGCCCAGCTCCCGCACCTCGTCCTTAAAGAAGTGGTCCAGAGGCTCGATGAGGTCGAAGTGCACACCCGGCGGGAAGGGAATCAGGTTGTGATGGCTCTTGATCGTTGAAGCCTTTCCGCCTGTCTTGCGCGCGCCGCTCTCGATGATGTCGGGGTAGATGGTGCCCTGCGCCATGAAGCGCACGCCGTCCAAGCGCTGTGCCTCTTCGAAGAATACCTTCCAGAACTCGGTACCGATGAGTTTGCGCTTCTTTTCCGGATCGGTCACGCCCGCAATGAGCCGCAAGAAGCGTTCCTCGGCATGCACGTGTACAAACGACATGTCGAACTGATCACGGAATACTTCCTCTACGAGCTCGGGCTCTCCTTGGCGGAGGAACCCGTGGTTGACGAACACGCAGGTGAGCTGGTCGCCGACGGCGCGATGAACGAGGGCGGCCACCACGCTTGAGTCCACGCCACCCGAGAGGCCCAGTATCACGCGGTCATTGCCCACCTGGGCACGAATCTGGTCGACCTTCTCGTCGATGAGGTTGTCCATGGTCCAGTTGGGTTCGAGGCGACAGATGCCAAAGAGGAAATTCTCGAGCATGCGGCGGCCGTAGTCGGTGTGGCGAACCTCGGGATGGAACTGTGTTGCATAGAGGCGTCGCTCGGCGCACTCCATAGCTGCGACCGGGCAGGTCTCGGTACGCGCTGTGACGGAGAAGCCCTTCGGCACGCGACATACGGAGTCGCGGTGGCTCATCCATACGGTTTGTTCCCCTGGCGTAGACATGAGCAGCTCGGACGATCCGGAGCGCACCAAGCTTGCAGGGCCGTATTCGCCCTTCTCGGCGTGTGCGACTTCGCCGCCAAGAGCAACCGCCATGGTCTGGTGGCCGTAGCAAAATCCCAGGATCGGCAAGCCCAGCTCAAAGATGGCTGGGTCTACGTGTGGGGCGTCCTCGGCGTACACGCTGGCAGGCCCGCCAGAGAGGATAAGCGCTGAGGGCTTCATCTGCGCAAGTTCGGCGGCCGAAACGTCACAAGGCACCAGCTCGGAATACACGTGCAGGTCGCGCACACGGCGCGCGATGAGCTGCCCGTACTGCGCGCCAAAGTCGAGCACCGCAACAAGCTGACCAGAAGACCTCGTAGCCATGGGACCTCCTCAGAAGGACGGACTTCGCTGCTCATCATACAACGAATGCGGTACCGAGTAGAACCCCACTTCGCCTCGCTTCTTGTCCCTTATGGCGAGTATCATATGCGTACTGATTGCCCATGGGTTCAGATTAATGGATGGGGGAGCGGCATGCAGTACGCAAATATTAAGGAGTACGACATCGCGAACGGGGTGGGGGTGCGAACGTCTCTCTTTGTGTCAGGTTGTCGCCATCATTGCGTGGAGTGCTTCAATCCCGAGGCCTGGGACTTCCAGGCTGGTAAGCCCTTCACGCCAGAGGTCGAAGAAGAGATTCTTGCCTCCCTTGCGCCTGATTATGTCGATGGCCTATCGCTGCTTGGTGGCGAGCCGCTTGAGCCGGAGAACCAGCGTGCCCTCGCACCCTTCCTCGAGCGCGTTCGCGAGCAGTATCCGCGAAAGAGTATTTGGCTCTGGACAGGCTTCGTGTGGGAGGATTTGATGCGGGGGGAAGGGCGTTCTCTGACGGAGGACCTATCTCGCATTCTTGCCTGCCTTGACGTACTCGTGGACGGTCCCTTCATATTGGGCCAAAAAGACCTGCTACTGCGCTTCCGCGGCTCCTCCAACCAGCGCATCATCGACGTCCCCGCCTCCCTAGCGGCTGGAGAGCTCGTCCCCTGGAAAGACGAGCCACTCTTCGCGTCGCATGGTTGGTAAGTTCTTTTTCCTGCTGTAAACGCAGTCTGGCCAAGGGCGGAGGAGCTCCGCGCCCGCGCGCTGCAGGGGTGGATTAAGGAGAAGCCCCGGCCCTTTGTTCCCGCGCGCAGTTCTTCGCGAAGCGAAGCTGTTTGAGCACGGGTCAAAGGGCCGGGGCTTCGCGGAAAGCCCTACAGGTGCAGCACGCGGTCGCGGATCTCCTCCGTGCGCCCTTGGTTCCAGAACTGCGTCCCAATGTAGCCGCAGGTGCGTCGGGCGACGTTCATCTTTGACTGGTCACGGTTGCCGCAGTGCGGGCACTCCCATTCGAGCTTGCCGTCGTCCTCCACGATCTGAATCTGCCCGTCAAAGCCGCACACCTGGCAGTAGTCGCTCTTTGTGTTGAGCTCGGCGTACATGATGTGGTCGTAGATGAACTGCATCACGCGGATGACGGCTTCGAGGTTGTCCTGCATGTCGGGTACTTCGACGTAAGAGATGGCTCCGCCGGGGGAGAGGTGCTGGAATGCGCTCTCGAACTGCAGCTTGGTGAAGGCGTCAATCTCCTCGGTGACATGGACGTGGTAGCTGTTCGTGATGTAACCCTTGTCGGTGATACCGGGCACGATGCCAAAGCGACGCTGCAGGCATTTGGCGAACTTGTAGGTCACGGATTCGATGGGCGTGCCATAGATGGAGTAGTCGATGTCCTCGGCCGCCTTCCACTCGGCACAGCGGTTGTTCATGTGCTGCATGATGGAAAGCGCGAACTCAGTAGCATGCGGGTCGGTGTGCGAATACCCCGTCATGTACTTCACGCACTCGTAGAGGCCGGCGTAGCCAAGGCTGATGGTGGAATAACCTCCGTAGAGCAAAGGATCGATGAGCTCACCCTTCTGAAGGCGCGCGAGGGCGCCGTGCTGCCAGAGTATGGGTGCGGCGTCGGAAGGCGTGCCGAGCAGGCGCTCATGACGGCAGCGCAGCGCACGGTGGCAGAGGTCGAGGCGCTCGTCAAAGACTTGCCAGAATTTCTGGAAATCGCGTCCCGACGAAAGAGCCACGTCCGGAAGGTTGATGGTCACGACGCCTTGGTTGAAGCGACCGTAGTACTTGGGCTTGCCCGGCTCGTAGTTGAGCGCACGGGCCTTGTTGTCGTAGCCGTTACCAGAACGGTCAGGCGTGAGGAACGAGCGACAACCCATGCAGGTGTAGCAATCTCCCTCACCCTCGACTTCGCCGGCTGAGAGCTTGAGCTTGCGCATCATCTTCTCGGAGATGTAGTCGGGTACCATGCGCTTGGCAGTGCACTTGGCGGCCATCTGGGTGAGGTAGAAATAAGGACTGCCTTCGCGGATGTTGTCCTCCTCAAGCACGTAGATGAGCTTGGGGAAGGCCGGGGTGATCCATACGCCCTTCTCGTTCTTGACGCCTTGATGGCGCTGCTTGAGCATCTCCTCGATGATGAGCGCGAGGTCAGCCTTTTCCTGCTCGTTGCGTGCCTCGCCCAGATACATCAGGACGGTGATGAAAGGTGCTTGCCCGTTGGTGGTCATGAGTGTGACGACCTGGTATTGGATGGTCTGTACGCCGCGTGCGACCTCCTCGCGCAGACGCTTCTCGACCATGACGTCTATCTGCTCGGGAGTGGCATGGACGCCGACTGTCTGCATCTCGGCATAGACCGAGCGGCGGATCTTCTTGCGGCTGACGTCCACGAAAGGTGCGAGGTGCGTGAGACTGATTGACTGGCCTCCGTATTGGCAGCTTGCGACCTGGGCGATGATCTGTGTGGCGATGTTGCAGGCCGTGGAGAAGCTGTGTGGGCGCTCGATGAGCGTACCCGAGATGACGGTGCCATTCTGCAACATGTCGTCGAGGTTCACGAGGTCGCAGTTGTGCATGTGCTGTGCGAAGTAGTCGGAGTCGTGGAAGTGGATGATGCCCTCGTTGTGGGCCTTGACCACATCCTCAGGAAGAAGCTCGCGCATCGTGAGGTCCTTGGAGACCTCACCTGCCATGTAATCGCGCTGAACGCTGACGACGGTAGGGTTCTTGTTTGAGTTCTCCTGCTTGACTTCCTCGTTGTTTGCCTCGATGAGAGTGAGAATCTTGTCATCGGTCGTGTTCTTGTGACGTTTCTGGTTCTGCACGTAGCGATAGATGATGTAGCGTCGTGCGACATCGAAGTGGTCGAGGGCCATGAGCTGGTCCTCCACGAGGTCTTGGACCTCCTCGACGGTGACAGTGTGGCCTGCGGCTGCACACTGGTCCTCCACGTTGAGCGCAGCAAACCGAATCTCGCGCTCAGTGAGCCTTGCCTCCTCGGGGGCTTCGCCGTTTGCCCCGGTAATGGCGTTGATGATCTTTGTCGTGTCGAAGGTGACTTCCGACCCGTTGCGCTTTATAATCTTCATCTGCAATCACCGCTTCTTTTCGCCGCCACATACCCGTCATGTTGGGTGCGCATCTACTATGCCACAACTTCTTGTGTTGAAATGCGAAGAAAACCACAAGATATGGTCGAAAAGTTGGTTGATTAGCTGTAGATAACCGTTAATTTCGCAGGTCGCGCAAAATGCCGAACACAAAAATTCGTATCGAATTAGCACGTAACTATTTTTTGCTGTACTAGCGCTCTGCCGTCTGCCGAATTCTACGGACAAAGGGGACGGGGGAGTTTGTCCCGAACGGCGCACTCAGCGCGGTAACAATTGTTGGTAGTTGTGGTATGTGGATGCGTCGGATGGGGTATAGTGTTAAACACTTCTCTTTAAACGCAGCGAGAAAGGTAGGACCATGGGAGGAGTCAGGACACGCGTATCATGGGCGCTTGCCCTCATGCTCACCCTCTACCCGGGCGCCACTTCATTTGGGCTAGGCGAGGAGACGATACCGGCGCAGGCTCCCGAGACAATCGAGAGCGGCGTGGTTGCCAACTCTGAGGATGCGAGTCGCGACCAGCTTTTGAGCGATGGTGCGGATTCGATGACGGGTGACGTTACGACCGGTGCGAATGCGGAAGACACAGATACAGGGGCCGCATCGAAAGACGTGTCGCAGGACGACGCGCGGGATGACGATGCCGACGCGTCTCAGGATGCAGCAGCAGAGGTAGTCGTCGCCGTGTCCTTCACGGGTCCGAACTCGGCGTGGGCGCGCGTGGCCGATATCGTGCTTTCTCAAGGCGACAATGCATGGGATGCCACCGAGTTGGCTCTTGAGCGCAGCGGCATGACGTATCAAACGGGATCCGATGGGGCTGAGGACGTACTCGTGTCGCTTGCGAGAGATGATACGAGCACGCCTAGTGCCATGGACCTGACTTCTGGTAGTGGCTGGCGCCTATATGTCAACGGCAGCTACTATAATGGCTCGGCGTCAACCTATGAGCTGACGAGTGGCGACGAGATCGAATGGCGCTATGAGGCGGGTACTATCACGGTTGGTGTGTCGGTGATCGGCCCTGGTGGTACAGGGCTGGCGTACTGGATTTCGCCTACCGAGGTCACGGTCGCGGCAAACCAGAGCGCATGGGATGCCTCGCGCCTTGCCTTTGAGCAGGGCGGATATACGAACGGACGATTGCTCTCATACAGCATTTCGCAGGATGGTTCGGTCGAGCTGGAGTCACTTGCCTCGCTGGGTTCGAACGGCGTCACCGGGGAAGCTTGGCACGTCTTCATCAACGGCGTTCCATGTGAGCAGAACGTTGCGTTCGCGCAGCTTCGTGCGGGCGATAATATTTGCTGGTACTACGTAGGCAACGGCACTAACGGTCTGCCGACCTTCGCGGAGAAGACCGGCGCTGCGTCGCAGAGCCCCCAGACCTCCGTGCACTTGGAGGGAGAGGTAGCGCAGACGCAGATGTGGTCAGATGGAGAGGACGAGAGCATCAGTCTTGCAGACGTGCTTAATGCGGCCTCGGGCGTGTCGGTCTCGGGAAGTACGGGATCCCGCACGCTCTGGACGGTCAAAAACCCTCTCAGCTCCTCGCTTGATTCTGTGTCGACGCAAAGCGCATGGTCACACAGCCTATCCCACCTGCTTGACGAGCATCTGAAGGATGGCAGGGGAGGACGAGCGACGATGGGTCTCGACGGTGGCCTCTACTATCTGGACGACTTTGGCGCACTCGTCAAGCTTGAGCTTTCGTAGGTGCTGCAGGTGTTGCTCAGGGTGAGGCATGGGAGGTCGTCAAGGCCCCGTCATTTCGCTTTTGCTGCGACCGCGATCGTTTGTGCGACGCTCATGG
>ONMP01000387.1 GCA_900318935.1 uncultured Actinomycetes bacterium | reverse complement strand
GGTGTTGCGCGAACTCGAGAGAATCGTTCTTAGATCGACACAGCCCGCCAGCTCGCCATGCATCCCCAGCACGTAGACGATCTGGATCTGCTCTGTTCCCGCACCCTTGGCACGGATGAGCGCGAGGCAGTCCGAGACCGTACGGTCCTGTCGCAGCGCGAGGAAGGAGGTCGTCATGATGCTGCCGGCGCTCTCGTCGGGATACTGGAGCAGGCTCAGGAGCACAGTCCTGTCGGCCTCGCGCATCTCGGAAAGGAGCCTGGATACCCGCTCACGGGGAAGACTGCCCAAGACGTCCGCCGCGTCGTCGTCTCGCATGCGGCCGACGACAATGAGCAGCGATCTGTCGTCGAGCATGCCTGCTATGCGCATGGCCAGCTCCTCGTCGGCGTCGCTGACAAGCGACTCGATGCTTGAGCTCGGCAGCAGGTCAACTAAGGATTGCAGCTCCTCGTCCTCCAGGCTATTGGCGGCAGACGCAATGTCCACAGGTTGCGAGGACTCAAAGAGCTCCGTGAGCCCTGCGCGGTCACCCTGGGATACGGAATCCCTCAGGATGTCGAGGATGGCATCCTGCGTGTAAAGCTGAGTCGAGCGGTCAGGCATGCCCGCACCCTTTCTGGGGCGCTGCATGCTTGCTCAACGGCAAACGCGGGAGATTTGCAGGCTGTGNNNTGTGGCACCGCCGCCCCGACTCACAGTGCCCTCCCCTGACTAAGTGTTCAGAACATAAGTGATGGCCTGATGGGTCACTCACGGGTTGGCACCTCCTTGGGTCCGCTGCCTCGTGGAGCATGGCTCCTTTCAAACGACAATTATGAGCTTCTTTTGCGGAGTGTAAAGCATAAGTTTTGGAGTCGCACTTTGTACCTGAATAAGCAAACACTATGGCGGAAGAACGCAGTGTGGCGCCACGTTGTGTGAGTAATACTTGATGTCAGGTCAAGACCAATCGCTCAGAGCGCAACTGCATCAAGCGTACAGCTCAATAACCTGCGTATTCTCGCATGGATGAATGGAAGTGCGGGAGACAAAATGCCTAACGTGCAAAACCAAACTGTTTGCACTGCCCATTCTCTGCCACTAGCGTATAAAAGGTAAAATAAAAGGCCAGAGGAACAACCCCTCTGACCTGCGATAATTCTGGTCGGGTGGACTGGATTCGAACCAGCGACCCCTTGACCCCCAGCGGGACACGCTGGGCAAACTTCTTCGACAGGCGTGAACACGCTCGCAGATATCGCCACGTAAACGGCGCAATCGCAGGTAACCTTCGCCATGAAGGAAGGCACCCGACGCCCAAGTTTGGTGCACGTGCACCAAGCGATTTGGTGCACGTTTGGTGCAAGGCGAAGGGACGGATTCTATGCACTTCACCAACGCGTTTATACGCGGCAAGAAGCCGCCGTTCCGCGGCGTCTTCAAGTACAAGGACAAGGACGGCGAGTGGCGTCAGACAGTTCGCACGCTAAAGGCCCAAGGCATCTCCGAGGCAAAGCGAGAGCTCGCGGAGATGAGGATCGCGCTCGAGGAGGAGCACGAGCGCAAGGCGGAGGTCGCCAAGGCAACCATGACGGTGGACGAGTACCTCGACAGCTACATATCCGACCTCGACAGGTCCCACTCGCTCGAGCGCTCCACCATCAACGGCTACCGCTGCTACGCCAAGAACGTCTCCAACGGCCTCGGCAGGATCCGCCTCTCGGAGCTCAACGCGGCACAGGTGAGGGCGTGGGAGGCCAAGCTCCTCAAGGATGGCCTCTCGGGCACCACGGTGCGCAAGGCACACGTCCTGCTCAAGAGCGCCTGCGAGCAGGCCGTCCAGGCCGACCTCATCCCCAGGAACCCGCTCTCCGCCGTGAGGCCTCCCAAGGCGGAGGACCCCATGCCCAACGCCCTCAGCGAGCGCACGAGGCGCGCGCTCCTCACGTACCTCGACGCTGCCGCGGACACCCCCTTCAACCTCGCCGTACTCATGGCGCTCTCCACAGGAATGCGCGAGGGCGAGCTTTGCGGCCTCAGGTGGGCCGACGTGGACCTCAAGAGCCGCACCCTCTGGGTGAGGAGGTCCGTGGCGCGCGACAACGGAAAGTACTACGTCAAGCCTCCCAAGACGCGCACGAGCGTGCGAGACATCCCCCTCACGATCGCCCTTGCGGAGAAGCTGAAGGCTAGGAAGGACGCTCAGGAGACTGAGCTCATCATCGCGGGCCTCGAGCCCTCGGAGGAGCGCATGTCCCAGATCTACGTCCTCGGTGAGGTGGACGGCTCGTTCATGAAGCCGCATGGCCTCTGGAGGCCTTGGAAGGCCCTCGCCGTCTCCATGGGCCTCGTGGGAACACAAGGCAGGAGGCCGACCTTCCACGACCTCCGGCACACCTTCGCCACCT
>ONMP01000109.1 GCA_900318935.1 uncultured Actinomycetes bacterium | reverse complement strand
GGTGAGCGCCAGGCCCTCGGTGACGTCGCAGGCGCCCGCGCCGCCGCAGGTCGCCGTTATGGTGTCGCCCGACGCGGAGTAGGTGAAGGCGTGGGCGTGGTCGGCCGAGACCGTATACACTTTGAGGCCAAAATTGTCGAGCTCCACCACATTGCCGTCCGCCATGAGCTCCGCCCGCTCTATAGTCCAGTCCTGCCATGCACCCTGTCTGTAGAGGAAGCTCTCACCCTCATTGACTACGCTCTTTGCATACGTGGGGTATTGTTTCGACGGGGGAAGCTTCTCGTTCATTGACTGAATATATGTCTCACTGTAGCCTGCAGATACCCCGTATTTATATTGACGCTGGCCGTTCGCATCCACGGTAGAGGCGGTGGAGACCAGTGCGATACGGTCGCCCGCATTCACAGTCACAGGCAAATCCACGTCGAAGCGGTGGTAGCCGGCATACTCGCAGTTTTTGGACGTACGATAGAGTATCTGTCCGTCGGTCGGATTCTGGGACTTGTCATCGAGCAGGTAGAGGGCGAGGGTGATGCGGGTGTTCGTGACGGGCGCAAAGGCAGAGAGGGCTTTGATCTCCCTGTCGTCGGGAACCTCAAACACGTTTGCGGTGCTTATCACTTCAGACGAGCCAGCCTCAGGCAGCTCCAGGTATCCATACTGCGCGGGCATGTAATCATACTGCAGGCACTGGTAATCGTTGAGCCAATCCACTTGGATGGAGAACTCATAAGTCTCGGCCTTCCGAATACTCTTGTCTTCGTAGGAGATCCAGAAGTAGCCAGTGTGCTTGCCATCCTTAAGTTCGCCCCAGTTGCCCTTGTTCACCACATTGCCCAGATCATCGGGTCCCGCATCGGTCTCCGAACCCCAGCTGTTCTTTGCCAACCAGGCACCCGGATTGTTAGGTCTCCGATCCGAGTTGAAGTTTTGCACGGGATAGTTGTCGTCCCAACCCACGATGCACACAGCATGGCTAAAGGTATCCTCGTCACAGTATTGCGCCCAATGCTCTTGGTTGAGATACATACGATTGCCGTTTTCTCCCGGCCGCGAGTCATCAGCCTTTATTACAGCTGCGACGCCACGACCGTTCAGGAGCTCCTGCTTGGTAGCACGCTGGCCGTCAGCCGTCTTGATGTCGGGCAAGAGGTTGCCATCCGTGAGCTCGAACGACCCGGTGCGACTAAAGCGGTCCTCATCGGGTATCGACCAGTCGTCTTCACTGCAGTAGTTGTCGCTGCTCTCGTATTTGTTGAGAAGCGCCTCGTACACTTCTTCGTACGCTTGCTCCGCAGTGAGTGTCCTCCCCGCCGTCTTTGCGTCCGCCATGTATTGCTCAAGGGTCTTCCCGGAGACTTCTTCGAACCGCGGCTTAATGAGCGTGTCGAGTAACGCCTGTTTGTTGTCCCGCGTATACGCATACTCAGTGAGTGCGTTTTTGCCACGGTAAGGAAACACGGATTCCGTGAACGGTCCGGCGCCCATCGCGAAAAGCGTTGATGCGTGGAAGGGGTCTCCACCCGAGTCAAGCAACCCGGTATAGTCCGTACTCCCGTTCGATAGGTGCAATCCTTCGCCCATTTGAGAATGGGTGGGATCCTCTGCATCAGTGATAGGCTTCATCGCGAAATAGGCCAGATGATGCTCGGAGAGGTCAAGCGGAAGACTATCGTAGGTCTCGCCCATTGCAGAGAGAATCGATGTCTCTGCAGCCGCCGTGGCGCCGAACGACCAGCACGAACCCCACGGTGCCTGTGACTTGACAGGCGTCACCACGCCATACTCACGCAGGTCGTATCTCGTCGGAAGCTCGGCCTGTGCAGTGAGCTTCGGTGCCGCAGCGTCGGGGTCGTCGTCGACGGCCCACTCGGGAATGCCGTCGTCTTTCTTCGCGGCGGCGGGCTCCTCGACGGCGGGCTCCACCGACTCTACGTGATCGGCCTCCTCCACTACATCCTCATCAGCGACGATGTCGCCTTGGTCCTCGGTAAGGGCCTCTTTGGCGTCCTGATCCTCGGCGAGCTCCTCGATCTCTCGCTCGTCGGCCAAGGCACCAGCCACATCGTCAGCCTGGACTGCGACCTCCTCCCTGGCAAGCGCCCACGCGAGTCCCTCGCACGGCATGAGGCTCAGCGCCATCAACGCGCTAAGCGCCACGCTCAGAATCCGCACAGCGGGCACGTTGCGCCAGTTCAGCTTCTTGTTTTCTTTCCCGTTCACGCTCTTCTCCTTTGCTGTTCCGTGTGCGAGCACTACGCTGGGCAGGCAAAATACGCACAATTCGAATCACGAGAATAATAACAACAGAGTTCAACCGTCTTTCAGGCGTCATCATTCGAATATTCGGCAAACGGCTTGAATGCGATATCTCAAAGACTATACGCGACCATATCGATGAACATGCACTTGGCAGGCGCTGCCCCACAGCGCACAGCTTATCGATGCAAGCGCGACCACTACGAACGGCCGCGACAGAGCAGACCCCTCCTCCATTCTGTTCCTCCCACCCATCTTCACCCGACGAGGACCTCCTTGCCCCGGAACGTGATGCCCCAGTGGTGGATGCGTGTTGGGTCCACACCGCGCTCGATGAGGTCGGCGTCGTAGCCCTTGTTCTCAATCTGGGCAAGGGCGTGGGCGAGCGTGTCCTCCAAGGTTTCCTCAGCGCGGCGCGGGTCGAAGACCTTGAACTCGATGACGTGGGCCTCTCCATCCTGTCCACACGCCAGCTTATCGCGCGGCTCGAGCATGACGTCGTAGCGCCCGTAGCCGCTCTCGCGGTTGGAGCGCAACACGTGTGTGGCCCGCATATGTACCAGCAGCCCCAGCACCAGGCCATGCCAGAAGCGTTCGGGCTGCTCCCGCTGGGAGGGGCGGGTAGCCGAGTCGAAGGTGGACATCACATCGCTGGCGAGGTCGGAGAGGTAGTCGTTCATTGCCTCGGCGTCGCAGGCTGCGAGTGACCGGCAGAAAGCGTTCCAGCTTCCCTCGACGCACTCGAACCAGCTACGTACGAGCTGGCTGAACAGCTCACGAATCTCTAGGTTGGGCAGCCTGAGTACGTAGGTCTTGGGCGGCACGTTCCCCTCGACGCGTACCAGCCTGAGGTAACCGGTGGCCAAGAGCAGTGACCACACCGCGCCTTGGCTTGTCTGCAGTGAGCGGAAGTCCACGAACTGGCTCGCCGGCTTCTTCACCTCGCCGCCGTGAAGCAGCGTCTCGAAATCTGCCTTGAGCTCGGTCGGTCCCCTGCGCACGAGACTGGAGACCAGCGCGTTGGAGCTGGAGCCTGCCCAGTAGGTGTCAATCTCTCTCTTGTCCAGCATGTTGGTTACCGACCATGGGTTGTAGATGCCCGCCAGCCCACCAAAGACGTAGCCGTCGTACCAGTCGCACACATCATCGGCCATGTCCTGCAGGCCGAACTCCTCAAGCGCCGCATTCACCTCGCCTTGCGTGAAGCCGCAGGCACACTGATACTTGGGTGTGGCCGTTGTCACGACGTTGGGGTTGTTCATGTCTGAAAAGATGGACTCGCTAGCCACGCGGGTGATGCCCGTTATGAGGGCTCGCCCTAGGTCGGGGTTGGTCTTGAAGGTCGAATTGAAGAGACCCCGCACGAAGTCCGCCATACCGTCCCACCAACCACCCAGCCAGGCCTCCTGCATGGGGGTGTCGTACTCGTCGAGCAGGACTACTGGCTTAACGCCCCAATGAGCGCGAAGTGCCCGACACAGCCGCTTGAGGCAGGTCTTGGCAGTGACGTCGGGCATGTCATCGGAGATGCCAGCGAGGAAGGCGCGGTCACCCGCCGTGACGCTCGAGGATTCCTGCAGGTAGTTGTGAGCCTCCACCTCCGCGCAAAGCATCTGCTTCATGAGCTCCTTGGCCTCTGCGAGCGACTGCCCCTTGCAGTCGGCGAAGCTCACGAAGACGACCGGCACCGTGCCTTGGAGCGCCCGCATGCCAGGGTCATTCCACACGTCAAGGCCCCCGAAGAGTTCCTCGCCCCGCCCCGCAAGGTCGACGGAGAGCAAGCATCGCACGGTATCGAGCAAGAGGGTCTTGCCAAAGCGACGGGGTCGGCAGATGAGGGTGACGTCATCCTGTGCGCGCCACCAGTCGCCGATGAAGCCAGTCTTGTCCACGTAGAAGCAGTTGTTTATGCGTAGGTCCTCGAAACCCTGTCTGCCTATGCTCACGACACGCGCCATGTCCGCATCCTTCCGTCACCCTTGCAGACATTGTACCCCACATGAAGGGGACCACGTGAAGGGGGACGCACGTGAGTGAAACGCCTCCTTTTACCATTCTACTGCCGACGCAGTCTCCTCGCGAAGGCGAACGTGCCGAGGGCTGTCGCGACGAGGGTGAGCGAAATGGGGAAGACCCGCCTATCGCCGGTGTCGGCCAGCGCCCGCTTGCTCGTGGCTGGCTGCGTGGTGCGTGTTGTGACTGCTGCGGCCGATCGTGGTGCGGGCACCGGTGCGGGTGCGGCTGGCTCCGGTGTCGGCGCAGGCCTCGCGGCGCACGTCACGCTCGCATCTGCCGTGGCACTTATGCCCTCGACGTTCTCTAGGGTTGCTGTGGCCACATTTCCCACGCTCCCTCGCGCAGCGTCCTCATCCGTCACCTTGTGGACGTACTCAATGGAGCGCTGCTCTCCCGCAGGCACGCTCTCGATCCTGCCGTTCTCGCCGAGTTCGACCAGGCTGTCGGTAATCACGACGCCGTCGAGCTGCGCCGAGCCATCGTTCTTCACGCTGACGCGATAGTGTACTTCGTCGCCCGGGTAGTAGACCTCCTTCGGATCCACGACCTCCTTCCTGAGCGTAAAGGGGATGTTCGCGTCGGCAAAGGCCTTGAGGGCGAAGTTGTCGTAATCCCTAATGCCGTCCAGCTGTGCCTGTAAGTCGGCTACCACGGACGTCCAATCCTTCCACGTTCCCTCACTGAGCACAAAGCTCTCGCCCTTGTTGACGACTCCCTTGCCAGTGATGCTCAGAGAGTCGTAATCCGGGTTTTCTTGCGAATGCGCGTTGTACCACGAACGTACGGGCATCGCATACTGGAGTCCCTCGGCCGTCTCGACCGTCATCGTGCACACTATGGAGAAGCGCTGGCCCTTTGCCATGTAGTGACTCTTTGGCAGGTGCAGGCGGTGGTAGCCGCCGTTGGGGTAGTCCGCAGTGACGGTCTCGAGGAGGTCGCCTGCCGTCGGGTTCGTCTCGTCTTGAGCCTCGCCCTCGGGCTGTGCCTCGTTGTTGGGGTCAACTGCCGAGTTGTGCAGTCGGTACAGGCTCAGGACGACATGCGTGTTCGGCTCATCCGTCTCTACCGAGAGCGTGCGCACGAGCTGGTCGTCTTGGGCGGTGAAGACGTTTGCAGTGGAGGCCTCGCCCAAAGAAAAATGGTTCTGCACGTCGTAGCACGAGAGGAAGTCGTACTGGTTGACGAAGAGCTCCTCGCGTTCGCTGTCGAGGCTCTGGGTGTAGAAGTTGTATGCGGTGGGTCTGATGATGCTCATGTCGTAGTACGAGAGATAGAAGTAGCCCGAGCCGTCGATGCCCCAGTCGCTCTCGTTGGGGAAGCCCCTTCCCTTCGCACCCCAGCTGTTCTTGACGATCCAGGCGCCCGGTGCGGGCGGGAACCTGTTCACCTCGACGCCGTAATCGGCGTTGTAGTAGGTACCCTGGTTGAAGTTCTCGACGCCCCAATTGTCGTCCCAGCCCACGATGCAGACGTCGTGATTCAAGCTGACCCTTTTGCCTTGTCCTGTCTTGTCGTAGCTATAGTGGGACCAAGTATTGGGATTGAGGTATGAATCTGCTGCCACCTGCTGGCCCGGTCGGCTCTGATCGGCGCAGAACTCTATGTGGACGCCGCGCCCCGCCATCAGCTCTCGCTTGATGGCCGCTGTGGCGCTCGCGTCGTAGAAATAGTTGTAATCCAAATCAAAGGCGGCAGGAGACGGCAAACACGTGCTCTCCTCGAGTTCGGCGCTGAGGGCAAAGCGCTTGGAAAACGGCAGGCCCCAATCGTAGTCCCGGAGGTTGTTGTTCTCGGCGCAGACGAAGAGACCGTTCTCGTCGAACAAGGGACGCGCCGCATAGTTGTCGAGGGCATCATTCTGGACAAGCTCGTCGGTCACGACCTTCTGTCGTACGCCCGTGCCGATGACAAGACCCTTCTCGAGGATGTCGGATATGTCGGGATCATCAAGGATGCCGGATTCCTCGAGGGCTTCAAGATCATCGACGGGGATGTTGTCGAAGTCGAGCATCTTTCGCAGGGCGGTGAACTCATCGTAGGGTGCGTTCTCCTCCGAGTCGGGATCAAAGGGCGTGTCGTATTGGAAGAGCTTCGGATCGTCTCTCTGAGGACTGAGTTTGACCGTTGCGATGTTCTCCTCGTTGCGATAAGGTGCTTCCTCCTCGAGGAGAGGGCCAGTTCCCGAGGCGAAGAGCGTGGTGGCATAGAAGGGGGTGCCACCCGTGTTGAGGGGGTTCTTTGTGGGGTTGTCGGAGCGCTTCAAGGTCGTGATGCCCTCTTCCGCCTGGGATACTATGTCTGTTGTGAAGGGATTGGCCGCCAGCGTCTGTGCGTCGGGTAGCGGGGTGCTGCTGAACCAAGCCAGCTGTCGTTCGGAGAGGTCGAGCGGAAACTCGTCGTAGGTGAGGCCGAGTTCAGAGAGGATGCTCGTCTCTGAGGCGGCGATGGCGCCGAAGGCCCAGCAGCTGCCCCAGGGGCTCTGTGACTTGACCGGGGTCACCACGCCGCGATCGCGCAGGTCGAACTTCTCGGGCAGCGGCTCTTCTTCCGCTTGCGCCGTGAGCCCAACGTTCCTTGTCCGCCACTGCGCCTCTGCCCAGTCGCGGCCGGAGTAGATGCCGTGTTCCTGCTCGTAGGCTATGAGTTGCTCCTGCTCTTGGGCGAGGTCGTCGACAAGCGACGCATAGGCGGGTGCCATCGGCGCGAAGGCCAGACTCATGGCAAGCAGGGCACTCGCGATGAGGGAAAGGTGAGCGAGGGTGCGTTTGAGCTTCATTGGTCTCTCCTGTTTTTCAAATATCAGTGTGATTCATGAGTTTAACACGGAGAGGGACCATCCCTGATGAAGGGGTTAGGACGCGCCCCCTTTCACATTAGGGCAATTTGTGGGACAATTTGTTGGGCCAAACCCACAGCCACAAATAAACAGGCCAACTAAATACCCTAGTTGACCTGCGAAAATTCTGGTGGCTGGGGAGGGAGTCGAACCCCCGACACAGGGATTTTCAGTCCCCTGCTCTACCAACTGAGCTACCCAGCCGATGTGCTTTTTCAAGCCTGTTCACTATACCAAACCACACGCGATTGTCAAAGGGTTTCTTTACTTGTGGGGAACCCGTGAAGACGCGACAAGGTTGTGCTGCTCCTGAGTACCCAAGCAGCACGTTTTCGTCTAAGGCCTAATGTCCGGGCTCGTCGTCAGTGCCCTCCCACGTCAGACCCTCCCACAGCCAGCCGAGTGCATGGTTGAGAATCGAGTGCGTGGTTCTTGTCATCGGCAAGGCCCCGAGTGCGTGGTTCGACGCCCAAATCACGCACTCGGGGCCCCTAGGATGACTCAAATCACGCACTCGATTCGCAACCACGCACTCGAATCAGGGACGATATCAAACCACGCCCGATTGCCAGCAGTTCTCTATTCTTGCGAGGAACCCGCGAAGAAACAGCACATGCTCGAACAATATATTAGTCCCTGGTAAGTTTGCGGTGCAGACGGTGCGGCTTGCTTGCCTCCGGGCCCAGACGATCCTCGCGATTGGCCTGGTAGGCCTCGAAGTTGCCCTCAAACCAGAACCAGCGCCCGGGCTCGTCGTCGGTGCCCTCCCACGCGAGGATGTGCGTCGCCACGCGGTCGAGGAACCAGCGGTCGTGGCTCACGACCACCGAGCACCCCGGGAAGCGCTCGAGCGCCTCTTCCAGCGACTCCAGCGTCTCGGTATCCAGATCGTTGGTCGGCTCGTCAAGGAGCAGCAGGTTCCCGCCCTGGCGCAGCGTGAGCGCCAGATTCAAGCGGTTGCGCTCACCGCCAGAGAGCACGCCGCACTTCTTCTGCTGGTCAGTGCCTTTGAAGCCGAAGCTCGCCACGTAGGCACGACTCGGCACCTCGGTCTCGCCCACCATGAGGTAGTCGTTGCCACCGCTCACGACCTCCCAGATGGTCTTGTCGGCGTCAAGCCCCTCGCGCGTCTGGTCCACGTAGCTGAGCTTGACGGAATCCCCCAGCTCGAGCGTACCGCTCGTCGGCTGCTCCTGCCCCACGATGCACTTAAAGAGGGTCGTCTTGCCCACACCGTTCGGCCCGATCACGCCCACGATGCCGTTGCGCGGCAGGCTGAAGGAGAGGTCGTCAATGAGCACGCGGTCACCGAACGACTTGCAGAGGTGCTCAGCCTCAAGGACCTTGTTGCCCAGGCGCGGACCGGCGGGAATCTGAATCTCGGAGAAGTCGAGCTTCTTCGTCTGCGCCGCCTCGGCCACCATCTCTTCGTAGCGAGCAAGACGTGCCTTGCCCTTTGCCTGCCGGGCCTTCGCACCACTGCGCACCCACGCGAGCTCGGCCTTGAGCTTCTTTGCCCGCTTTGCGTTCTGCTGGCTCTCGGCCTCCATGCGCGCGGCCTTGGTCTCCAGATAGGTCGAATAGTTGCCCTTGTAGGGATAGAGCGTGCCTCGGTCCACCTCGCAGATCCACTCGGCCACGTTGTCAAGGAAGTAGCGGTCATGCGTGACGGCGAGTACGGCACCTGGATAGCGGTGCAGGAACTGCTCGAGCCACAGCACCGACTCGGCATCGAGGTGGTTGGTCGGCTCGTCGAGAAGCAGCAGGTCAGGTGCCTCAAGGAGCAGGCGGCACAGCGCCACGCGGCGGCGCTCGCCGCCGGAGAGCACGTTCACCGGCGCATCAGGGTCGGGGCACTGCAACGCATCCATGGCCTGCGAGAGCTGGCTCTCGAGGTCCCAGCCATTGGCCGCGTCGATCTCGTCCTGCAGGTGGCCCATCTCCTCCATGAGCGCATCGAAATCGGCGTCAGGCTCGGCCATCTCCTCGCCAATCTGGTTGAAGCGCTGCACCTTGGCGATGATGTCCGCAAACGCTTGCTCGATGTTCTCGATGACGGTCTTGTCCTCGTCGAGCGGCGGCTCCTGGAGCAGGATACCCACGGAATAGCCAGGCGACAGACGCGCCTCGCCCGCCGTGACTTCCTCCATGCCTGCCATGACCTTGAGCAGCGTGGACTTGCCCATGCCGTTGGGGCCCACCACGCCAATCTTCGCACCTGGGAAGAAGCCCATGGTCACGTCGTCGAGGATCACCTTGTCACCGTGTGCGCGGCGCGCGCGA
>ONMP01000269.1 GCA_900318935.1 uncultured Actinomycetes bacterium | reverse complement strand
TGTGCGTGTCTACTCTGCTTCAAGAAGCTCGATCTCGAAGTTGAGTGCCTTGCCGGCCATCTCATGGTTCATATCGAGGGTGATGGCGAAGTCGTTCTTGTCGGTAACCGTCGCAGCAATGGGCTGGCCGGTGGGGGAGCCAAGCATGACGTGCTGACCAACGACAAGTCGCTCAGAACCAGGAAGCTGCGCGATGGGGAGCGTCTGGACCATCTCCATACGGCGTGGGCCGTATGCATCCTCGGGCTCGAGTCGAATGGTCACAGTCTCGCCGACGGCCATGTCGCGTACTGCTGCGTCAAAGCCGGGAATCATCTGGCCTGCCATGCAGGTGAAAGCCAGCGGTTCGCCTCGGTCACGGGAGGAATCGAACTTCGTTCCGTCGTCAAGTGTGCCCACGTAATGAACCTTGACATGCTTTCCTTCGTTGCTCATGAGAAATCCTTTCCCTTGGCGTTGCAATGTGCGCTA
Organism: uncultured Actinomycetes bacterium; assembly: GCA_900318935.1. Taxonomy (GTDB): domain Bacteria; phylum Actinomycetota; class Coriobacteriia; order Coriobacteriales; family Atopobiaceae; genus RUG440. Next base: position 2,892 of record ONMP01000269.1, on the reverse strand, counting down.
GTGTACCATGGTGTGGACGAGTTGGAGGTCACGTGTTGAATGCAGACGAATATAAGGGATGGGTCGGGGTCTTTGACTCCGGTGTGGGTGGCATCAGCGTGCTGCGCGCGCTTGTGAGCGAGCTTCCCAACGAGAGCTTCGTGTATTATGGCGATTCAGCCCACGCGCCATATGGAGAGAAGACGCCTACAGAGGTCCTTGATCTTTCGCGGCAAATTGTGGAGCGGTTGTTGACTGCCGGTTGCAAGGCGGTGGTCATCGCGTGCAATACGGCCACCTCTGCGGCCGCAGCGCAGCTGCGTGCGACATATCCGGACGTGCCCATCATCGGTGTGGAACCAGCTCTCAAGCCCGCAGTACTCGCAACGCCTGACGGAACGGTGCTTGTGATGGCTACGCCGATGACGGTGCGGTTGGAGAAGTTCCAGCAGCTCATGGCCGAGTGGGGGAGTGGTGCGCGCGTCATCGCCGTTCCTTGTGAGGGACTTGCGGCGCGGATCGAGCGCGGGCGACTTCATGAACCGGATCTCAATGGCCTCATTGAATCATTAGTCGGTAGTCACGCTGGAGAAGCGGACGCTGTCGTGTTGGGCTGTACGCATTATCCCTTCGTCATCAATCAGATCAGGGAGGTTCTCGGCGATGTGCCCTTCTTTGACGGCGGAGAGGGCACCGCGCGGCAGCTGAGGCGCCGTCTTGCGGCGTGCGACCTGCTCGCTGGACAGGACGCCCAAGGCGCAGTGAAGTTCCTCTCAAGCAAGGACACGCCAGAGGAGCTGGCTCTGTACCAGCGATTCTTTACGGCATAAACAAAGGCGCTTGGAATCAAATCCCAAGCGCCTCTCATCGGCATTCCTTATGCTCGCGGCTTGCCCCAGAAGGAAAGAACCACGGTGCCCGGTCCCAAGTGGCAGCCGATGCCGGCGCCCACGTCAAAGATCTCAACTTTGTTGTCGCGAATCTTGTGGAACTTGGCTTCGACCATGCTGGCAACGGCCTTGGCGTCAGCCAGGCACTCGGTGTTCGTGATGAAGACGCGCTGGTCGTAATCGAAGCCTCCCTGAGCCAGTTCTTCCATCTTGCGAATCTGTCGCGCGAAGGCCTTGCGCTTGGTGCGAATCTTTTCCTTAACCGCGAGAGTTCCGTCTGGTTCGATATCGAGCATCGGGCAGATGTTAAGCATGCCACCGAGTAGCCCTGCCGCCTTGGACACGCGTCCGCCACGAATGAGGAACGTGAGGTCAGTGGTCACGAACCAGGTATTGATTTCGGCTTTGTGGGTCTCTGCCCAAGCGGCGAGGTCCTCCAGCGAGTATCCCTCGTCACGCAGGTCGGCCAGCTTGTCGATGAGCAGGCCATAGCCACCGCTCCCTGAGGTTGAATCGATGACTATGACCTTGCGGTCAGGAAACTCGCGGGCGATGCTGTCACGAGCCATGCAGGCTGACTGATAGGTGCCCGAGAGACCCGAGGCGAGGCAGACGTGCAGAATGTCTTTGCCTTCCTCAAGGATGGCGCGCCAGTCGCTCATATACTCACCGACGCTGATCTGGCTGGTTCTCACCTCGGCACCCGCGAGCATGCGTGCGTACAAATCTGCCGGAGGTATGGTCTCGCCAAAGTCATCTTTGCAAATCGAGCCGTTGACTTCGTAATTGAAATAGATGTAGTGGACGTCACGCGAATCAAGCCAAGCGCGTGACAGGTCGCACATCGTGCAACAACTCAAGACGTAATCTGTCATGTGGTTCCTCCTTGCAACGCTATGGATGCAGCGCATTGAAAAGCCTCATCATGCTACCACGAGAGGGCGGAACGGCACAAAAAACACCAGTCTTTGATCTGCCGCCTAGCTGAGGTGGCGTGCGATGGTCTGCATCATATCGTCAATGTTATAGGGTTTTGCCAGATGGTCGTTCATGCCGATTCCGAGAGCAAATTCCCTGTCTTCTTGGAATGCGTTGGCCGTCATGGCAATGATGGGTGTCTGGGCTTTGTCAACGTCCTCAAGGGCACGAATCCTGCGCGTCGCCTCGTACCCATCCATGTTGGGCATCTGGATGTCCATGAGTATGATGTCGTAGGTGCCAGTGGGAGCGTCCTCCATCATGCGTACGGCTTCTACACCGTCGCCAGCGACATCGACGGAGAAGCCCTCCTCCTCGAGTATCACGAGGGCGATGTCTTGGTTTAATTCGTTGTCCTCGACCAGAAGGATTCGCCTTCCCTCGAAGCTGATCCCGTCGCTTGGCGTGAGCACAGGCTCAGCCTCCACGCTTACGTCGCTGAGTTCGAGTGGCAGGATCACGACGAATTCAGTGCCTTCGCCAGGTGCGCTGCTGACTTCGATGCTACCTCCCATCATATCTACGATGTTCCTGGTGATGGCCATGCCAAGCCCAGTACCTTGGATGCCGCTCACCGTGCTTGTTCGCTCACGAGTGAAGGGGTCAAAGATGGTCTTTAGGAATTCTTCGCTCATGCCGATGCCGTTATCGCGTATGCGAAACTCGTATTCCGAAACCTGCTCATCGCTTGTTTCCCGCTCCGTCACGCAGAGGTGGATGCGCCCATGCTCGGGAGTGAATTTCATGGCGTTGGAGAGGATGTTGAGCAATATCTGGTTGAGGCGCAGCCTGTCGGCGATCACGTCCTCATGTTTGATGCCCGAGGCGTCCACGAGTAGGTCTTGATGCTTCGTCGAGACGTCTGCTTGGACAATGTCCGTGATATCTCGCACGAGGTCGGGAAGGTGGGTCGGCGCCTTCTCTATGACGATTCTGCCGCTTTCGATACGGCTCATGTCGAGTACGTCGTTGATGAGCGAGAGGAGGTGCTGGCTCGATACGGAGATTCTGGCAAGGTAGTCCTGCACTTGGTCCGTATCGTCGA
>ONMP01000394.1 GCA_900318935.1 uncultured Actinomycetes bacterium | reverse complement strand
CAACAACAAGCAGAATGTCGTGCTTGCCACGATCGATGCACTGAGCCAGCTCAAGTCTCCCGAAGAGGTTGCGCGCCTCAGAGGAAAGAGCGTGGATGAGATCGTAGCCCACCACCCCGAAGTCCTCGGCATCCACGGATTCTACGCCGATCCCGGGACCGGCCGCGTTTCCTTCGACCTGCTCATGGACTTCTCCTCCGCCTCGAAGGACGTCTATCAGCACATCTGCGACGAGGTCCGTCAGGCTCATTTCGACTTCTACGGCAAGGTGTTCTCCGGCAAGACGGAGGACCATCCCCTCTGGCGCCGCTCCACCAACCAGGTGCAGGGAGTGATGGGCGAGGCCCTGGGACGCATCTACGTGAAGAAGTATTTCCCCGCTTCCTCCAAGGAACGCATGAAGACCCTCGTCGAGAACCTCCGCATCGCCTTGGGTGAGCGTATCGCTGCCCAGGACTGGATGGATGACTCCACCAAGGGCAACGCCCTCCTGAAGCTCAATACCTTCTATGTCAAGATTGGTTATCCCGACCGATGGACAGACTTGAGTTCCTTGAAGATTGATGCGAAAAAATCGTACTATGAGAATATGGAGGAGTGCTCCCGCTTCTGGGTGGCCGACCGTATCAGCAAGAGGGCCGGTAAACCCGTCGACCGCGAGGAGTGGCACATGACCCCGCAGACCGTTAATGCCTACTATAACCCTACCACGAACGAAATCTGCTTTCCTGCTGGCATTCTGCAAGTTCCGTTCTTTGATCCGACTGCTGACGACGCCTTCAACTATGGCGCTATCGGTGTAGTAATCGGACACGAGATGACTCACGGTTTTGACGACCAGGGACGCCAGTACGATAAGGAAGGAAACATGCATGACTGGTGGACGGAAGCGGACGGAAAGAACTTTACAGAGCGAACCGATAAATATGCAGACTTCTTCTCAGCCATCGAGGTGTTGCCGGGACTGAAGGCCAACGGTCGCTTGACGTTGGGTGAGAACCTGGCCGACCACGGAGGATTGCAGGTGGCCTGGTATGCCTATAAGAACGCCACGAAGCGTCAGCAGTTGCCCGTGATTGACGGACTGACCGCCGACCAGCGCTTCTTCCTGGCTTATGCCGGTGTATGGGCTGCCAATATCCGCGATGCAGAAATCCGCAATCGCACGAAGAGCGATCCTCATTCTTTGGGTCGCTGGCGCGTCAATGGAGCCCTGCCGCACATCGATGCCTGGTATGATGCCTATGGCGTGAAGGAAGGCGACAAGATGTTCATTCCAAAGGAAAAACGCCTCTCTCTCTGGTAACAATGAACAACGATTATCCATTCAATAATACTCCTGCCGACGTCACCGCGCGTCCACAGCAAATGAGGCAGCGTGACGATCAGCCCGTGAACCCCGTGGGACCGATGCAGACCATGCGGCAAACCCAGCAACGACAGGCAGCAGGAAAGGCTTGCCCCTACTGCGGAGCCATCAACGAGCCGGAGGCTATGTTCTGTGCCCAGTGCGGACAGCCCATTAACAAGACAACCTGTCCCCATTGCGGTGCCGAGGTTGACCCCGATGCCGATTTCTGCGAGGTGTGCCACCACTACATCAAGAAAGATGTCTGCTCCTATTGCGGAGCCCATCTGAAAGGCGACGAGGCCTATTGTCCCGAATGCGGCAGTCCGCGGGGCGGAATGGTGTGTCCTACATGCAACACCCTCAACGACTTCGCCTTCTGCAAGAAGTGCGGTACGGCTTTGACTGCCGAGGCTAAGCAAATGGTGAAGGAGTTGCAGAAGAATCCCGACTATCAGGAGCTGATGGAGATTGTTCGCGACTATTCGCAGTTGGAAAATGCATTGCCCTACAACGACGAGCGAGACATGGTCCGCGAGCAGATGAGTATGCAGTTGCGTGAGCGTGTCTTGACGCTGTTGGCCAAGGATCAGGGCGTGGCGCAACCTGTCATTCCTCCCGTGGAGTCCAATCGCATGACCAAGGAGGAGCTGAACCAGTTGAAGGCTGTCAAGATGAAGATGCTCTCGTCTATCCTTGAGAAGTTGGCCGTTCCTCAGATGACATCGCCCGTCAAGGCACGCAACTATGCCATGGCCTCCAAGCCACAGGGCGTCCGACTGGCCTGGGTGTGCAACTGGAAGCACGCCATGCACAGC